>NZ_CP133720.1:3600000-3756441 GCF_031326225.1 Undibacterium cyanobacteriorum
GCCAAGGTCACCAAGGCCAACAAAGTCAACAGAGAAGCCACTGCGAAGGCTGCTGTAAAGTTATATTCGTTGTACAAAATTTCGACTTGCAAAGGCATGGTGTTGGTCTCGCCGCGAATATGTCCCGACACCACCGAGACTGCACCAAACTCCCCCATGGCGCGGGCGTTACAGAGGATCACGCCGTACAACAAGCCCCACTTAATATTGGGCAAAGTCACATGCCAGAAGGTTTTCCAACCAGACGCGCCAAGTACCAATGCCGCCTCTTCTTCTTCACTTCCTTGCGCCTGCATTAAGGGGATCAACTCACGCGCAATAAACGGGAAGGTCACAAAAATCGTCGCCAATACAATGCCCGGCACGGCGAATAAAATCTTGATATCGTGCTCGCGCAACCACTCACCAAACCAACCTTGCGCTCCAAACAGTAAGACATAAATCAAACCTGAAATCACAGGCGACACCGAGAACGGCAAATCGATCAAGGTCAACAATACGTTCTTGCCACGAAAATCGAATTTCGCGATGGCCCATGCGGCAGCGACACCGAAGACCAAGTTGAGTGGTACTGCAATTGCCGCCGCCGTTAAGGTCAGCTTGATGGCAGACAGCGCGTCGGGTTCGCGGATTGCCTCCAAATAGACTTCCCAGCCTTTGCGCAAGGCTTCCGTAAACACCGCCGCCAAAGGAACGAACAAGAACAACACCACAAAACTCAAAGCGAGCGTGACTAAGCTAATGCGTACCCAAAGTGGCTCCAAAGTCGCTTGCAATTTCAATGGTGGTTCGATGCGTCGAGCACGTTTCTGTTGTGATGCATCGGCTGCAGCCGCGGCTACGGGCAACGCGGATGATGGATTCAAACTGGTCATGCTGTTTTTCCTGCAGATTGGCGGCGACGTGTCCACGCTTGCAAAGCATTGATCGCCAATAACAAAATGAATGAGATGATGAGCATCACGACGGCGATGGCTGTTGCACCTGCATAGTCGTATTGCTCAAGCTTGGTGATCATGAACAGTGGTGTGATTTCTGAAATCATCGGCATATTGCCAGCAATGAAAATCACCGAACCATATTCACCAGTAGCACGGGCAAACGCCAAAGCGAAACCGGTCAAGACGGCAGGCAAAATGGTCGGAAAAATCACGCGTGTGAAGGTCTGCCAATGACTCGCACCCAAACTAATCGCCGCTTCTTCGAGTTCTTTTTCGGCTTCTTCTAAGACTGGCTGCACGGTGCGAACTACGAACGGCAATCCGATAAAGATCAAAGCCACCAAAACACCTAAGGGTGTATAAGCGACTTTGATTCCTAAAGGGGCCAATAATTTACCGAGCCAACCATTCCCGCTATACAAGGTCGCCAAAGTAATACCCGCCACCGCAGTAGGCAGAGCAAACGGCAAATCAACGAAAGCATCGATCAAACGCTTGCCTGGGAAGCGATAACGCACCAAGACCCACGCCAAGATTCCACCAAAAATCACATTGATGAACGCGGCCAACAAAGACGCACCAAAGGTCAGGCGATATGAAGCCATCACGCGCTCGGAGGTCACGGTGTGCCAAAACTGATCCCAAGTCATGGTGAAGGTTTTCACAAACACTGCAGACAAGGGAATTAAGACAATGAGACCCAAATAGAACAGGCTAAAACCGACTGACAAATGAAAGCCCGGAATCACACGCCGGGCCTTTGCCGCTGGGGTACTGAAGAATGCCATAGTTAAATTTTCCATCCCTCATTTTGCGAATTCTCAGTCGCAAGGGACCTTCTGATTACAAAAAAATTGCTCACTCAATTCGCAGGAAACGCTCACTCACCTCCTTGCGATAAAGGCTTGATAGTGAAATAGACTCGCTTGCACAATCCATCTTAGGGCGCATCTTTTCACAGAATTGATATCTGAAAAACGAATATATTTTTATTTGATTATTCGTTTTTCAGATAAAGAAAAGCACATCGTGACCTTGTTTTTCTAGCAAATGACTTGTTCATTCGCTCACTTCGTTTGATAAATTTGATCGAAGCTACCGCCATCTGCGAAGTGGGTTTTCTGTGCTTTGGCCCAGCCACCAAAGCTTTCATCAATACTGACAAGTTTCAATTTGGGGAATTGCTTGGCATACTTATTAGCGGCTTTTTCGGAACGCGGACGATAGAAATTTTTGGCAATCACCTCTTGTGCTTCTTCGGTGTACAGATAATTCAAATACGCTTCGGCGACCTGCCGTGTACCGCGCTTATCGACCACACTATCGACCACAGCGACCGGTGGTTCGGCCAAAATACTGATCGAGGGAATGATCAACTCAAACTTATCTGAACCAAATTCCTTCAAGGCCAAATGCGCTTCATTTTCCCAAGTGAGCAACACGTCGCCAAGGCCGCGCTCAGCGAAACTGACGGTTGCGCCACGTGCGCCGGAATCGAGTACGGGAACATTCTTGAACAGACGCGTGACAAACTCTCGCGCCGTCGCTTCATTGCCGCCGCTCTGCTGTTGAGCATAAGCCCACGCGGCGAGATAGTTCCAACGTGCACCACCTGAGGTTTTAGGATTCGGCGTAATCACTGCAACGCCTGGCTTCACCAAATCAGCCCAATCACGCACAGCTTTAGGATTTCCTTTTCGCACCAAGAACACCACCGTTGAGGTATACGGCGACGCATTCTTTGCTAGGCGTTTTTGCCAGTTCTTATCGAGCAGATTTTTCTCTGCAATGATGTCGATGTCGTACGCCAAAGCCAAGGTCAAGACATCTGCTGAAAGGCCATCAATCACCGAGCGTGCTTGCTTGCCAGATCCACCATGAGATTGTTTAATCGTCAGTTTGTCACCGGTTTTCGACTTCCAAAACTTAGCAAAGGCTGGATTGATTTCTTGGTACAACTCGCGTGTTGGGTCATACGACACGTTAAGAAGTGAAACATCTCCAGCGTATGCCGCTCCGCTAGGAATGAAACCCAATAGACTGAGCAATAGTGGCAGTGAATAGAAGTGTAGTCGTCGCATAAAAAATTCCTCAGAGCAGAATGCTCTTCATTCATCATTGATTAGAAAATTGAAAGCTCCCCAAATCGCGCCATGGCTTGACGCATTGATTGGTGTAGCATCACCGAGGGAGCAGAATAAACAAGATGGCATCATTTACGAACGAATCATTTCATCGATCGATATGCGTTTTTTTCATGACAATGGCCTCGCCCTAGTAAAATTTCACTAAGACCTTACAAAGCACAGCCCATGCGCAATGAATGATGGGTCGCCCTTTTGAACCGCTTTTACATCACTTGAACGGAAACTTCTGTACCAGTTGGTGCTCTAAGTCCATACTGTAAAACTTCGCCATTACGACTGACTGCAAACTAGAACTAATCAACAAGGAGATCATCGATGCAAACTGCTAAAGACTTTCATCCGGAAGTATTGAAACTGTTCGACCAATATGTCCATGGTGGCCTCAGTCGCAGAGGTTTCTTGGGTTCCGCGAGCAAGTACGCGGCAGGTGTGGTTGGTGCGGAGGCTCTACTGCAGGCACTGAGTCCCAATTTCGCCCAAGCACAGCAGGTGAAAGCGGATGATCCTCGTATCCAGACGAGCTATGTGGAATATCCTTCACCAAACGGTTATGGGAAACTGCGTGGATACCTGGTGCGACCCGCGAAACAAGACAAGCCACTACCCACGGTACTGGTGGTGCATGAAAATCGCGGACTCAATCCGCACATCGAAGATATTGCACGACGCCTCGCTTTAGACAATTTCATCGCCTTCGCGCCGGATGCTCTGTTCCCGCTCGGCGGTTACCCGGGCACTGAAGATAAAGCACGCGAACTCTTCCCTAAACTTGAACAGGCAAAGACGCGCGAAGATTTTCTGACTGCGGCCAGCATCCTCAAAACGATAGAAGGTGGTAATGGTAAAGTGGGTGTGGTTGGATTTTGTTATGGCGGTGCAATCGCTAACTTCCTTGCGACTAAGATTCCAGACCTGAAGGCCGCGGTGCCATTTTACGGTGGTGCGCCTGCGCTAGACGCCGTCACCAACATCAAAGCCGAAGTTTTGGTCCACCACGCCGGCAAAGATGAACGCCTAGTTGCAGCATGGCCGAAGTATGAGGAAGCACTCAAAGCCGCCGGTGTAAAGTATCAAGGTTTCGTCTATGAAGGCGTTGAACACGGCTTCAATAATGACACCACTCCGCGTTTTGACCAAGCCGCAGCGCAGTTGGCATGGTCACGCACACTTGAATTGTTCAATCGAAGCTTGCGCTAATTGAAGAACTTGAATGCTCCATCGATTCAAATTATTGCGGCTAGAATCGATGGGGTTGTCTTTTCCGCACCGCCAATTTCTAGTCCAATTCCCCTCAAGTACCAAAGCGCTACAACACGCGGTAAGCCAAGCGATCCAAGCGAACGCGACTCAAACGCGCTAAAAATTGACGGACGCGCGGTGGGTAGTCCGCCAATTTTTGCAAGTCCTCATAGGCCTTCAACACAGTGGTGTGCTGCAAGATGCTCTGCAACTCGGCAGCGCGCTGTGCCGACAATTCTCCCTGTGGGTCACGGATCAACAATGCGTTCTCCAAATCCAAGCGGAAGGCGCGTGGATTCAGATTGTTTCCTGTAATTAAAGTGTATTCTTGATCAATCCAAATACCCTTCAAATGATAGGTGTTCTCGCCATCTTGCCAGAGGTGTATCTGTAGGCGAGCCGCTGCAATATCGTCCGCATGCTTTTTCGCAAATCGGCGCAGATTCATCTCGTACAAATAAGGCAAACAGCTAATCGCTTTAAATTCCTGTTCAGGCGGAATAAAGAAATCATTAGCGCGCTTATCACCCACCACGATATGGACACGCACGCCACGTTTTAAGGCGCGATTGATCTCTTTCGTGATATGCGCTGGAAAATTGAAGTAAGGCGTACAGATCCAAATTTCAGTCTCCGCATCGGCGATCAATTGACAAATATAGCGATTCAGCCGGTTATGATTTCCGAGTCCAACGATCGGCGTGATTGCCAAGTTCGCTTGCGTATCGATCGGCACGCCATGTTCAATGTGATAGTTATCTTTCTTGAGTTGTTCGCGGAACTGGCGAATATCCGCCCGGAGAGATTGAGTGCTAGGAATTTGAGCTTGGTCCAAACGTTGTACCGCCGCTGAGCGCAAGAAAGATTCGCGAATCCAGCGAGCCATACTGTCCGCCAATTCGGCGTCACGGATCAGCCAATAGCGATCATGTCGATATTTTTCAAATTGGTGCAAATACACATTATTGATACTCGCCCCACTGTACAGCACCGTATTGTCAAAGATGAAGCCCTTTAAATGGAGTACGCCGAATAACTCACGCGTCTGAATCGGCACGCCGTAGATTGGGATCGCCTCTTGATTTGCTTGGCTCTGCAACTGATACCAAGCGGCATTTCCGGCGACTTTTCCGGGAATTTTCTCTTCACCAATCAAACCGCGTTGACCACGATGCCAATCAACGAAGATCTCAATTTGCAAAGCTGGACGGGAACGTTTGGCCTCGTATAGCGCTGTAAGGATTTCTTGTCCAGCGTCATCGTTCTGCAGATACAAACTACAAAGCACAATGCGTTTTTGCGCTTGCTCGATCTGCGTCAAGAGTTGACTCTTAAACGTAGCGGCATCATGTAAAACATTGAATGCAGCCTGATTGAGTGCGATCGAAGAAAGATCTTTGAAACTACTACGAGGTTTGAAAAAACGCATACTGAAATGAGATGAGTACTTCTTAAAATATCAAAAATTGATGTGTGTGTGAGGGGCCGCTGGATGATATCACTAGGCACTATCGCTTCGCCATACCATCCATTCAACTCGATCAATTGCGCTGCACAGGCTTATTTGATCGCCTTTTAATCCAGCTTTAATCTAGGCTGTCATCAGTTGGATTTGTGTGCGAATCTTGTCTGCCAATGCCTCGTATTGCCCACCCAGCATGGCACGCAATTCTTCATCCGTCGCATAGTTAATCGATTTGCGATACGCAGACTTAATTTCCTGACCTTCAATCCAACGCGCTTCAACACCTGCGAGATCTGTCACGATGCGTGGCTTCGCCTCAGGGTGTTGCAGCTTATAGTCCGCAACCATCTCTTTGTGTACCGTAACGAGTTCTTGCACGCTGACATTTTTTGATAACTTACGCAGAATGACGCCGCCACCATATTGGAAAGGTGAAATACTCTCAGGCTGTGTTGAAATCAAAGTACCATCATCAAAAGTTGTGACACATTCGACCATCGAATGCGCCTTCCATTTGCCCATCAAAAAGAGAATAACAAAAGCGACGAATCCCGGCCACTTATGCTTGAGAGTGAAACTCGCCATGCCAACCTCGCCACTATCATCACGATAAAAGCGCAGCATGACATGTTGGCCGAGTCGCTGAAAAAGTCCCATCGCTTCTGCATCACAAATTTTTATCATGCCGATTTTTTCGGCGGCTCTTTCAGTTTTGTCTGCGAAGCGCCGTTGATGAGCTGGATACTTGCTCGCATCGACTTCAACCAATTCTGGGGCGGGTTCATTAGCAACATTCAATAACTGACGTGCTAGGTTCATCGCGCGCATGGTTTCCGGATCATCGCTGATATTCGCGGCAATAGCATCCGAAACACTGGCGCCGCGACGGATCGCCTCTGCTGCACCGAGAATCGCTTGTGTGGCAATGCTATCGGCCAAAGTTTGTTCTTTACCGTCGTCTCCCAATCCTTGCAGCAGCAATTGCGCCATGTGTTCACGCTCACCAGCTCCGCCATTTTCCGACATCGCACGACGCTCAATAAAATACTCACGCAAAGGTGCATCTTCTGGCATTTTTGCGAGCGCGTCATCATACACGGCAAGCGCTTCATCGAAAGAACCAAGATCATGCAGTGTGGTGGCTAACTTAAGTGCATGTGCAGGCTGTTGCGACAAGCTCCATGCCTGACGATAGTCTTGCGCGGCGGCTTCGAGCGGAGCGCGTAGGTAGGCGATACCACTAAAGGTCTTCACGATATGGGCGGGCACCTCTTGTGCCGCATCTTGTTCACTCCAATCACACCAAGCCAAACTACGATGATGGGCGGCGCGTGCTAGGTAGTAGTCGACCTGTTTAGGATTACTTGCAATCGCACGCTCCAACAAATCTGCAGCCATCACCTCGCGCTCTTCAGCACTTAGGGTGTGTTGCTCCACTGAGCGCAGTAGCTGTGAAAGCAAAAAGTTAGCGTGTGCGTGTTGGGGTTCTTTCTCTAGCACAAAGCGCAGATCAGCCTCGTTACGTTGCTCCAATTCGCGGCCCCGTTGCTCACGTTTCTCTCGTATCGCGAGAATTTCAGATGGCAAATTATCCTCGTCGGCGTCTTCCTCACCGTCTAATAATGGAAATTCATGTTCGATATACCAATCGCTATATTCGACTCGCATCACGCGGGCGGGCAAGTGTTCTGGCAATTTCGCAATCGCGGCTTCTAGAGCCTGAGGCAAATCGATATAGCGTTCCAATTTTTCAAGACAATTCGCACGGTGCCACATGAGTGCTGCCGATTGCGGGAATTCTTGCTGCAACTGCTCAATACAAGCCAGTGCTTGCTCATAATTTTTGGCGCCAAACGCGCGCTTGAATTCATCGAATGCTGGGTGTTGCATCTCTTCTGTCCTTATCAAATGAGCAGCCTAAATTTGGCCAATTCGCCTCACGGAAAAATGAGTTCGAACTTTCATGCCAAGCCAAACACGCTAACAGAAAAGAAAATGGTCGGCAATCATGAGCCGACCAAGGGTAAGAGTTGAAGTAAGAAGATCCGTAAACTGTTCTCGATAGAGGTGTTTTAAGTGAAAGACTTGCTAGCGGTACTCTCAACGGTCTTTGATAAAGACTCAATCGCTCCAATAATTTCTCAGGTCCATACTGTCGAACCTAGAGCCCAAAAAAACGACGGGCACCCAAAGAGGTGCCCGGCATTGATACAAGCGAGAAAAATGAGGGAACCTATCGCAGTTTGGCTCCCTAAATGAATTTTATCCTTCAGCTGCAATCACTTGCGCTGCCGCATTGATCACTGCAGCAATACGACCAACATCGCGCAATTGAGTCGCGCTCATACCTTCTTTTTTCAGCAAATCATAGTGCGACTTCACGCAAAAATGGCATTTGCCAACGATAGAAGCTGCCAACGCGTACATCTCAAAGCGGCGTTTATCTAAACCACCATTTGTCGCATAAGCATTCATCCGTAACTGCGCCCCTTGCGACTTCAAATCTTCATCGTCGGCCATTTCGACATACGGATACCACACGTTATTCATACCCATGAGAGCAGCGGCTGTTAATGCAGCGTTCACCTCTTCAGGTGTGATATGGCCTGAATATTTAATGAGGTCGACCAAAACTTTACTCTTGGTAGCAAACGCCGCAGCTAAGGCTACGCCTACGGCATCATTTCCTTCGAGGCTAGAACGAGCAATCGTACTATCAACATTCAAACGAATATCTTTGGCATAGTCAGGAATGCTATTTTTAATTGAAGTAAGAAATTCCATAGTTTTCACCTATTGAAAAAAGATTTTAAAACCCGCCGGGGCGGGTTGATTCTAATGCGTAAGCTCTAGAAATTGCGAGGACGAGCAACATCCCAACTACAAAATCCGATATCAGCGCGAATTCAATTTTAGGGAGACAGAGCTAGGCGCTTGCCGGAGCAATACACAAGTATTGCGAGGACAATCAACAACGCTATGTCCCCTACAATTGAATTTCGTCAGCGCTTGAAAAGTTCGCGCTACCGTCACAAGCCATCTACTACCAATTCCGACTTCCGCTGGAAATTCAATTTTAGGGAGACAGAGCTAGGCGCTTCCCGGAGCAATACACGAGTATTGCGAGGACAAGCAACAACGCTATGTCCCCTACAATTGAATTTACAGAGTGGCGCCACCTACGGTGCGATTGCATGGGCACAGTTCATCTGTTTGCAAACCATCCAAAATACGCAAGATTTCTGTTGGGTTACGGCCCACGTTCAAGTTGTTCACGGAAACGTGCTGGATCACATTGTCTGGATCAACGATGAAAGTCGCGCGCAAAGCCACACCAGCGTTCACATCACGTACACCCAACATATCAACCAAAGAACCTGTTGCATCACCGAATGCATAGTGATTCAACTTGTCCAAATCCTTGTGTTCACGGCGCCATGCCAATTTGCAGAATTCGTTATCGGTAGAGCCGCCCATCAAAACTGCATCACGGTCAGCGAAGTCGTTCGCCAATTTAGCGAATTCAACGATTTCTGTTGGGCAGACAAATGTGAAATCTTTTGGATAGAAATAAATAACTTTCCATTTACCTGGGAAAGAAGCTTCAGTGATCGTTTCGAACGCGGAAACGCCATTTTCTTCGTGGTGGTTAAAACCTGGCTTAGCTGCTGGAACGCTAAATGCATCGAGTTTTTGTCCTACGGTTTTCATTAATTTCTCCTAGTAAATTGAAATGAGTCTTCCATTTATTGCTGATCATGCCGATTTCAAGTGTTATCGGCCTCGTCACGACAGCGAATCTTTTAATGCGTTTGTTACCTGCTTGATGGAAACGAAGCTTATCACTATGGATTTTAGTTATCCAATAGAATATTTCTACATAAGTCTTAGATTCTCCCTAATTGCGTACTCAATGACCTCGCGCAAGCATGCACAATAATTACGACAGTGCGATGACGCACGCCATTATTTTTGATCTCCCCACAGAGCTTGAACGCGCGAATTGGGCATTGAAACCGTTATAATCGCCGCTTCCGAATTTTAATGTTGAGAGTGCACTGTGTCTGACCGTCTCGCCGTCTTACCGCAATATTTTTTACCTAAGCATCTGTTAACCGTATTTGCTGGTTTGATTGCCAACCGTCGCGGGGGCACACGTACCACTCGCCTCATCAATTGGTTTGTCAAAAAATACCAGGTGGATATGAGCGAGGCCGCCAATCCCGATACGGCGAGCTATGCGACCTTCAACGAGTTTTTCACCCGTCCCTTGCGCGAGGGTGCCCGTCCGATTTCAAATGTGGCTTATGTTTGCCCCGTCGATGGCGCCATTAGTGAGTTTGGAGAAATCAAGGAAGGTCAAATTTTCCAAGCCAAAGGACACGAATTTAGTGCGACCGCACTGGTAGGTGGCGATCATCATTTGGCCGCAAAATATGCAGACGGTCAGTTTGCCAATATTTACTTGAGTCCTAAAGATTATCATCGTATTCATATGCCTTGCGATGGCGCTCTGAAGCGTATGATTTACGTGCCTGGAGAACTGTTCTCCGTGAACCCAACTACTGCACGTGGCGTTCCAGGTTTGTTTGCGCGAAACGAACGTGTGGTCTGCGTATTTGATTCTCCCTCCGGCGAATTCGTATTGGTGTTGGTCGGTGCAACCATCGTCGGCAGCATGCAAACCGCTTGGCATGGCATCGTTAATCCTCCGCGCACGAAGGAAGTACGCGAATGGGACTACAGCAAAGAAAACATTCAGCTCAAGAAAGGCGAAGAAATGGGCCGCTTCTTGCTCGGTTCCACTGTCGTCATGCTGTTTCAGAAGCAAAGCATGCGCTTTAACCCTCAATGGATGCCTGCGGGAAAAGTTAAACTTGGCGAAGTGATGGGCGAGTCTGCCTAAGAGACAATGAATCTCGCAGACTGATCACTTGCTGGATAAGTCTTTACAAGCGAATCTTGTTGCATTTCAAAATTGCCTAGCCATGCACAGGCGAGATGGTGCAACTTTCTCCTCTGTCTGTGACAGGCGTTTGCCCCCCCTCTACCAATTCACAGATTCGCGTTTTGACATGGTTTAAGACGCACATCGTTCACTTTGCATTAAATCAAGTAAGTCGTCGATTCCCGCTTCGCAGTGCACAATTTTCTTGCACTCCGTGTGAAAATCACAGATAATCTAAATACGAATTATTCTTATTTAGATTATTTCAAACCAAAAGTGAACTTAGGCACATTGTTAAGATGCTTGAGGGCTTCGTTTGAAGAGGGAGTGAAACGATGAACTACGCCTTACCCAAAGCACAATCACCTCGTCAATTTGCAACCATTGGCGGCATTATTGTTGGCCACGTTCTGGTGCTAGGCGCATTTCTTGCTGCGCCATCGGTTCACTTCAAGAGCGCTCCGAAAGAAACCATTCTGGTCATGGTGCCCACACTGAAACCACTCTCGCCCATTGCCCCGCCACAAGCAACAAAGAGTCAAGAAAAACCAATCAGCTCACCAGCTGTAGAAGTGCCTAGTCAAACGATCACCAACAAGATCGAGGTGAAAGACGCGATACAAGTGAGTTCACCAGCGGTCACCGTTGCCGAGACAACACCGCCGGTAAATGCGACCGCCAATGTTTCTATCACCAGCACAGCAAAGCATGAACAACAAGGTCCTAAAGTCATTGGCGCTGTGGAGTATATTCAAGCGCCACAAGCGGACTATCCTGCCATGGCAAAGCGTATGGGCGAAGAAGGTCGCGTCGTGATGCAAGTATTGGTTAACGATAAAGGGCGCGCGGAAAAGGTAGAAGTGATTAAATCCTCTGGCTTCAATCGCCTTGATGAGTCCGCCAAAACAGCCCTGATGCGAGCGATCTTCAAACCGTATATTGAGGACGGCAAGACCATGACCGTGCTGGCGACTGCCAGCATCAATTTCTCTTTACGTGGCTAGAATTTACGTGCTTAGAAGGACGGAAGCAGAAAAATCAATTTAGTTTGACCTGTTCCATACCGAAAACTATAAATAAAAAATGCCAGCATTCGCTGGCATTCTTTTCGTTTGATTTTGATTACTGCGGTACCGTGTCTTTGAATGACTGACGCTCAGATAACTTATCAAAAAGCTTGGCAAGATTAGGATATTCATCGCGCCAAGCAATTTCAGGGAAGCGGAAGGACAACCATCCAAGGCAACACGCCACGGCGATATCGGCCAATGTGAGGTGATTGCTGACGCAATAAGTCGACTCGCCCAGGCCTAAGGACATGGATTTTAAACCTGCATTGACTTTATCTAACTGACGTCCAATCCATGCTTCACTACGGAATTGGGGCTCACGTTTGGTGCGTTCGATAAAAACCAAAACGGCAGCATCCAAAATGCCATCGGCCAAAGCTTCCCAATTCTTGACCTCGGCACGCTCGCGACCATGTGGTGGAATCAACTTACCCACTGGTGTCAAAGTATCGAGATATTCGACGATCACACGTGAATCAAACATCGCTCCGCCGTCTTCCATTAGCAAGCATGGGACTTTGCCAAGCGGGTTAGATTGTTGAATTGTCGTATCAGAAGCCCAAACATTCTCTAACAATAAGGCATAGTCGAGCTTTTTTTCCGCCATCACAACACGGACTTTACGAACATAAGGACTTGCGAGAGAACCAATTAATTTCATATGCAATTTTCTCTGAACTGTTATGAGCTCTGCTAATGCAAACTACTGATAACAATTACATTAAATTTTAAACTGGAGAAATTATAACATTGCCGCCAATTTGCTTGAATTACGACCATAGGCTTTCATCAAAGGAAGATTGTCCAGCCGAAAAAAGCAGCATCGACCGTGTTAGAATATCGCTTTTAATGCCGTGACAAAGCAAAAAGATAAGCGCATTTACTGCTTTTATCAGCATTTTGGATTCAAGCAACCCTCGAATTCTCCGCCCAAGCCGCAAAAAATGACTCTACTCGAGGCAAGATTTGCGTTTGGTAAACAAGATGAGCAGTTCACTAAACTGTTGTTTTCTAACTTGTAGGGCTACCCTTCGAAGGGTTCGAGGTCGTCTCCGCCACCCATCCATCAATTTTGTTCTACTTCAAGACTAAACTTATGTCTCTCTCTACTCTTTCTGCCCTATCCCCATTAGATGGTCGTTATGCAAGCAAGGTTGACGCTTTGCGCAGCACACTCTCCGAAGCAGGCTTCATGCATCATCGCGTTAAAGTGGAAATCGCGTGGCTGCAGGCTCTGTCCGAAGCTGGCTTCGCCGAAATCAACCCTTTCTCTGCCGCAGCAAATGAACTTCTTAACAATATCGCTGCTCGCTTTTCAGACGAGGATGCGGCGCGAATCAAAGCGATCGAAGCCGTCACCAATCACGATGTGAAAGCAGTGGAATATTGGTTAAAAGAATCCGTCGGATTGGCATTGCCTGAGACCTATGCACATTTGCCAAAACGCGCTTTGAATATTGCCCCTGAGATTACTCAAGAGTTGAAATCAGCGGCAGAGTTTATCCATTTTGCGTGCACTTCTGAAGATATCAACAATACCTCGCATGGCATGATGTTGAAGAACGCGCGCGATACCGTGATGCTGCCAACGCTGGCAAAACTGATCACAAGATTAAAGGAAATCGCGCACGATAACGCTGACGTTCCGATGTTGTCCCGCACTCACGGCCAAACTGCGAGTCCAACCACTCTTGGCAAAGAAATGGCTAACGTTGTTGCGCGTTTAGAACGCGCCGCCAAGCGTATAGAACAGGTTGAGATCTTGGGCAAAATGAATGGCGCGGTCGGCAATTACAATGCACATCTCTCGGCATATCCTCAACACGACTGGGAGTCCTTTTCGAAGAATGTCATCGAAACTCGCTTGGGTCTCACATTCAATCCTTACACGATTCAAATCGAACCGCATGACTACATGGCGGAAATGTTCGACGCGTTTGCCCGTGCCAACACAATTTTACTCGACCTTAATCGCGATATCTGGGGTTACATCTCAGTTGGTTATTTCAAACAAAAAACCAAAGCTGGCGAAATCGGCTCGTCAACTATGCCGCATAAAGTCAATCCTATCGACTTCGAAAACTCCGAAGGAAATCTTGGCTTGGCCAACGCAGTATTAAAGCACCTGTCTGAGAAATTGCCGGTTTCACGCTGGCAACGTGACCTCACGGATTCAACGGTCCTGCGTAATATTGGCGTCGCTTTTGGGTACACGTTGTTAGCTTATGATAGCTGCCTGCGTGGCCTCAACAAGCTTGAAACAAACCAATCGCGCCTGGCAGAAGATCTCGATAATAGTTGGGAAGTCTTGGCTGAGCCAGTACAAACTGTGATGCGTCGTTATGGCATCGAGAATCCATACGAGCAACTCAAAGAACTGACCCGCGGCAAAGGCATTTCTAAAGAAGCGTTACGCGAGTTCATCGCGAATTTGCAGATTCCTCAAGATGCGAAGGATAATCTGATGTCGATGACACCGGCAAGCTATACTGGCCATGCGAGTAAACTCGCTAAAGCAATCTGAGCGCAACTGCATTCGATAACAAAGTAAGCGGAGCTTCTCACCGCTTACACTTCTGATGCGACAAAACAGTTTTTGCGATCAAGCTTTAAGGTGCGAGATCACAACAAACAGGCTTATGTTGATTTAAGACGTTTCGTGGAAAATTAAAAAGCGGCAAATTCGCGAATGAATTTGCCGCTTTTTTGTTGTTATAAACCGCATCGATTGCTCTTTGCAGTTTTGTACACCTCAGGAAAGCCCAAGGTGTCCATTTGCTCCCAATTATTTCACAGTTGCGTTGATCGTTGTGGAAGTCACTGCTGCGTATGCACTTACCAAGATGTAGTAAGTTCCAGCTGCTGGAGATGTCACTGTGATCGTTTCTGTATTTGTTGAACCATCAGACTTCTTCGTGTAAGAAGTTGTCGTTGGTGCAGAACCAGCTTTCAAGTAGATATCACCGTCACCTGAGCCACCAGCCAATTTCACTGTCAAGCTTGTTTTGCCAGATGGAACAACGATGCTGTACAACTTCGTTGCGCCTTTTGCCAATGTAATGCCAGATACTGTTACACCACTAGTCAACGCTGTCGCTGTTGGGGCAGGTGTTGTGCCAGAGCAGCTTACACCAACGCCTGCGAAAGCCGCTGTAACGTCAGCTACTGTGTAACCGCGAGCCGCTGCAGCTTTTTCTACGCCGCACGCACCAGCATTAAATGTGCTACTTGCTGTCCAGTACAAGCGGTTCGCATCTGCCATCACTTCAAATGCTTTACGTGTGTTCCAACCAGCTGTTGTTGCCAACAGGTAGAACGCTTTGTTATACACACCACTGGAGTAGTGAACGTCCAAGCTGCTTGTGTACTTACTTGCATTGTCAATTGATTTGCCATCGAGTGGTGGGTTGTACATGTAACGCAAAGCGCCAGATGCTTTGAAAATATCTGTGCCGACTTTGAAGTCGTTTGTGCCAGTTACATAGTACTTAGCAGCTTCACCAGCCATGTCAGAGAACGCTTCGTTCATACCACCAGACATACCAGAGTAGACCAAACCGGAGTTTTGTTCTGTGAAACCGTGGCTGACTTCGTGGCTTGTTACGTCCAAAGAAACCAATGGGTAAAACGTTGTCGCGCCATCACCGTAGCTCATTGCAGAGCCATCCCAGAACGCATTTTCGTAGTTTGTACCGTAGTGCACTTTCATGACCAATTTTTGGCTAATCGGACGTACGCCCAACCAGTTTTGGTACATATCGAATACTTTGTTACCAAAGTAGTGCGCATCATTCATTGGAGAATATGCACCATTGATTGCTTTCACTGTGTTACGTGGGCATGTGAAAGAATGCAAAGTACCTGTACCAGAAGTTGCACCATTCATGTTGTAGGTATCAACGTTAGTGCTGCTCAACTTACATGTAGAGCCACTCACCAATACGTCGAGGTAACCGTAACCAGCTGTTGTGCCGTATTCACGTTGACCAGTTTTTGCGTTACCGCCAGGACCTGTGCCTGTCAAAGAATGAGTAATACCATCCCATTGTTGCAAAACAGCGCCGCTGTTCGCATCAATCAAGAAAGTTGGACGGCTTGGCTTGTTACCGCCTTCTGCTAAGAAAGAAACGTGGTAGACCAAACGCGCTACACCGTTGTCATCCTGTTTAACAAACAACTTAGCTTGATCATTGCTTGTGTTAGAAACTTGTGCTTTACCTTTAGCCAAGCTCAAAATTTGTGATGCGCTATATGTTGGTTTTACGCTTGGCAAATCTTGTGCCAAACCAGACAACATTGCACCGCTCATTGATGGAGTGTTGTCAGTTGCGCCGCGGTGCTCAACAACTGCTTCGCCCCATACTGGGATGCCTTGGTGGAACTGTTGGTGGCGAGTGATTGTTTTACCGTTTGCATATTTTTGTGAGCGAACTTCTTTCAATTCGTCTGTGGACAAACCGATGTGTTGTGCGGCTGTGACGCGGCCACCGATCGACATGATCGATGCACGAGCAGCATTATTTTTTTCCAAGTCAACACGATCTGCTGCCATAGCGTCGCATGCACCGGCAACGAGAATAGACAACAATAACGGACGAACGATTGCGTTTGATTTCTTCATTTTAGGCCTTTACATATAATTATTGCGAGTTTGATAACTCTCACTTAATGGCGCTTCGTAATGATAGTTACGATTAACCCCCTCCCAACAGCGATAAAGTTTAAAAGAAAACAATTAACTTCGAATTAATTTCTTTCTTTTTTATCACTCCACTACAACCTCTGTGTGACTGCAATATGACATGCGCAGAAAAAAAAATGAATCAAAAATTTGTTTTTTTCCGAAAAAAATTGAATAAATTCGGCTTCTTTGCATTTTTGCGACAAAAATGTGTTGAAAATACAACTGGTATCAAGAGCAAGCTATTTCCCCGTTACAAATTATTTTGCCAAAACCAAGAAAACCGGCTTTTTTTTCTAAAAAGTCTAGAGCTGGAGCTCTAAAAGTGAATTTTCTTCGAGAAATATTTCTTTTTGTCCAAATTTGTCTCAAATTGTACAGATCAAAACATAAAGTGGTATTACTATCAAAATGATCACTTTTGATCAATTATTTTCATTTTATTGTAAAAAAATATTGTTCATAGGAACTTTTTCATTAAAGAAAAATCATCTTTTCAGTACCGCAGCATTCCCTCTATTAATGCGCCTTTCCAAGGCTTTCCAGATACGCTTTTAGGAACTTATTTTTTTACTGGGTTCTGCACGATTTCGTTTTTTTTGCTATATTAGTTCTAGTTCGAACTAATTTCCTAAGGACCTCTGGTATGCAAACTCTGAAACGCTACCCATCGTTGAGCATCGCATTACATTGGCTCATCGCCCTCCTCATCATCATGGCATTTGCCCTAGGCACCTACATGACTGACATGAGTATCAGCCCAACCAAGTTGAAGTACTATGCGTGGCACAAATGGCTCGGGGTCACTATTTTGGTTTTCGTTGCTATACGTTTGTTGACACGCCTCACCCTCGGCACCCCTGACCACCTGGGAAGCCTGAAGCCGTGGGAAAAAAGTCTCGCAAGTGCGACCCACGTAACACTGTATGTGTTGATGTTCGCGGTCCCCATTACTGGATATCTTTACAGCTATGCGGCTGGTTTTCCCGTCGTTTTTTTAGGACTTGTGCAACTACCAGCTGTACTTGGCCCATTTCCCGAACTTAAAGATAGTTTCAAAGATGCTCATGAGATTTTAACGAGTGCCATGGCGATTCTCGTTTTATTACATATTGGTGCAGCTCTCAAACATCGCTTCATCGATAAGGATCAAACACTACAGCGCATGCTGCCTGGACGCACAGAAAACTAAGAAAGGAATGGCAATGAATTTTCAGATCAAAACACTGCTGATCAGCACTAGTGCTGCGGCGCTGACGAGTTATACATCGCTGGCTTGTGGGCAAACACTGAAGCTGGACACAAGTAAGAGTCAAGTACAAATCACATTCAAACAAATGGATGTGCCAGTCCAAGCTAATTTCAAGCGTTTTGCAGCCAACATTGAGCTCAATGAAAAACAGATCGAGCAATCAAAAGCGCAAGTTGAAATTGATATGAATAGTTTTGAATTGCCTGCGCCTGAGTACAACAAGGAAGTACAAAAGAAAGAATGGTTTAATGCGCCACAATTCCCCAAGGCGAACTTTGTCGCCAGCAGCATGAAATCACTCGGAGTTGGCAAACTCCAAGTTGAGGGGAAATTGACGATCAAAGGTAAAACCAATGCAATCAGTTTCCCGATGACTTACACCAGTAACGGTAATCAATTCACGTTTGAAGGCAATCTGCCCATCAAACGCTTAGCCTTCAATATCGGTGAAGGTGAGTGGAAAGACACCAGTATGGTCGCAGATGATGTTTCCATCAAATTTAAGCTTGTCACGAACAAGTAATTTTTCAAACCAATCGTGAACACAGTTCACATTTTCTAGGAGCTTTAACATGAAATTATCCCGCTTTTTCGCAGTTGCCTTGTTCGCAGTCGCAGCACCAAGCTTCGCACAGACATACAAAATTGATCCAACTCATACGTATCCAAGCTTCGAAGCAGATCACAAAGGTATCTCTTTCTGGCGCGGTAAATTTACCAAAACCAGTGGCACTGTAACGCTTGATCGTGCAGCAAAAACTGGTTCTATCAATATCGACATCGCAGCAGATTCGATCGATTTCGGTATGGACAAAATGAACGGCCATGCAAAGAGCAAAGACATGTTCAACGTCGAGCAATTCCCCAACATCAAATACAAAAGTACCGCACTCAAGTTTGATGGCGATAAACTTGTTGCTGTTGAAGGAGAATTGACAATGATGGGCGTGACAAAACCTGTCAACCTGACCGTAAATAAATTCAAATGCATTCAGGATGGAATGACGAAGAAGGAAATCTGTGGTGCAGATGCTAGTGCAGAATTCAAACGCACGGATTTCGGTTTGAACTATGCAATCGCTTATGGCTTTGCTCCCGAAGTTAAACTTTCAATTCAAGTAGAAGCGGTCAAAGTTGACTAATCGCGAGCGCTGTAGTTTTCATTTGTCATTTATTGATGGTGGCGAAATAAATCGCCACCGCTTTCATCATGTTAGAAAAACGCTACCTGCGCAGCATACGACTTCTCGCGGAGTGCATGCAGTTGTTTGAAAAAGGGTCTTCTCGACGAGTTCGTGCAATGGGCTTCACAGATTCACAGTTTGACATCATTGCTACTCTCGGGAACACACCTGGAATGACTTGCAAAGAGCTTGGAGAAAAAACCTTAATTACGAAAGGCACCCTCACCGGTGTACTCGATCGATTAGAGTCTAAAGGTTTAATTCAACGAGAACGAGGGGACGACCGCAGACAACTTTGGGTCAAATTGACCGCAGCGGGAGAGCGATGCTTTGCCGACGCGTTTCCTATTGTTGTCGCTGGTGGCAGAGCGGTCTTCACAGACTATCAAAGTGAAGACTTTGAAGCACTTGAGCTACAACTTCAAAAGCTGAAGCTCACACTCGAGCGCGGTCTCAAGTAACATCAAAATTGCTTCAAGCGAAAAAAAAGCGGTGATTTTCTCACCGCTTTTTTCATTCTCGATTCAATACATCACGCTAACTTGCCGTGGCACTGTTTGAATTTTTTTCCGCTACCACAAGGACACAAATCATTTCGTCCAACCTTCCATCCGAGATCGACATAAGGCTGCGATTCATCACCTGCTACTGGTGCCGGTGCCAACATCTCTTCGGGTGAAGCTTCTGCATCAAAATCTGCGTGTTGATAATGCACATTTTCAACTTGAGGTTGAGCCATCTGCTGTTCCGCCGCTTCGATTTCCTCACGAGATTGGATGCGAACGGTCACGATGATACGAACGACTTCGTTCTTGATCATATCGAGCATTTGACCAAACAACTCAAACGCCTCACGCTTATATTCCTGCTTAGGATTTTTCTGTGCGTAGCCGCGCAAATGAATACCTTGCCGCAAATGATCCAAGGCAGCTAAATGTTCACGCCAGTGGCTATCAATACTCTGTAGCATGACACTACGTTCAAAGCCCGCAAAAGCTTCTTTCCCTACCAAGTCAACCTTGGCATCATAGTTCTTCTTGGCTTCAGCAATAACCCGCTCAACAATATCTGCATCAGTTAGGTTCTGCTCAGTTTCAAGCAAACTGACGAGCTCAATATCGAGCGCCCACTCGGCTGCCAAATGCGTTTGCAGTGCCTTCAAATCCCACTGTTCTTCAACTGACTCTTCCGGCACGTACATGCGCACTACATCGTGGAACATACCATCACGCAGAGAGTCAATCATTTCGGAGATATCAACTGCCTCCAACAGCTCGTTACGCTGCTGATAAATCACCTTACGCTGATCATTTGCTACGTCGTCATATTCCAATAATTGTTTACGAATATCGAAGTTTCGCGCTTCCACTTTACGTTGCGCCGACTCAATCGCGCGCGTCACCATACCTGCCTCAATTGGCTCGCCTTCTGGCATCTTTAGACGATCCATAATGTTACGGATACGGTCGCCAGCAAAAATCCGCAACAAAGGATCATCTAAACACAAATAGAAGCGAGATGAACCTGGATCACCTTGACGACCAGAACGGCCGCGCAACTGATTATCGACGCGGCGTGATTCATGACGCTCTGTACCGACAATGTGCAAACCGCCTGCAGCCACTACTTGATCATGCAAGGACTGCCACTCATCACGCAGTTGCTTGATCTGCGCCTTTTTTTCGGAGTCCGACAAGGTCGTTGATGCTTCAATCAATTGCACTTG
The DNA here is from genome assembly GCF_031326225.1 of Undibacterium cyanobacteriorum. Classification (GTDB taxonomy): domain Bacteria; phylum Pseudomonadota; class Gammaproteobacteria; order Burkholderiales; family Burkholderiaceae_D; genus Undibacterium; species Undibacterium cyanobacteriorum. The sequence goes on from NZ_CP133720.1 coordinate 3,620,654, forward strand.
CTTAGCGACATTACCACCCAACACGATGTCGGTACCACGACCGGCCATATTCGTGGCGATTGTGATGCCCTTTGGACGACCTGCTTGAGCAATGATTTCCGCTTCACGCGCATGCTGCTTCGCATTCAGAACATTGTGTGGCAAATTCGCTTTTGTCAGAATGCCAGACAAAAGTTCAGAATTCTCAATCGATGTCGTACCGACCAAAACTGGCTGTCCGCGTTCGTAGCAATCCTGAATATCTTTCAGCATCGCGCCATATTTTTCTTCGGCAGATTTATATACCTGATCTTGACGATCTTTACGCTGCGATGGCTTGTTCGGTGGAATCACCACTGTTTCCAAACCATAAATTTCTTGGAATTCGTATGCTTCTGTATCTGCGGTACCGGTCATACCCGACAAACGCGTGTACATACGGAAATAATTTTGGAAGGTGATCGAGGCCAATGTTTGGTTCTCGTTTTGAATACGTACACCTTCTTTGGCTTCAACCGCTTGATGCAAACCATCAGACCAACGGCGGCCTGTCATCATACGGCCAGTAAATTCATCAACAATCACGATTTCGTCGTCAAGGACAACGTAATGCTGATCTTTGAAGTAGAGAGCATGCGCACGCAATGCAGCGTACAAATGGTGAACGAGGGTGATATGTGCTGGGTCATACAAGGATGCGCCCTCGGGTAAGAGACCCATTTGCGTCAAGATTTTTTCAGCTTTGTCGTGCCCCGCTTCAGTTAACAACACTTGATGAGACTTTTCATCTTTCGTGTAATCACCTGGAACCTCTACTACGCCTTTGCCATCCGGCGTTTCTTCGCCAATTTGCAAAGCCAGCAGCTTTGGCACTTCATTAATTTTGTAGTACAGCTCAGTATGATTTTCAGCCTGACCAGAGATGATTAATGGCGTACGAGCTTCATCAATCAGAATCGAGTCGACTTCATCGACAACCGCAAAGTTCAAACCACGTTGCACACGATCTTTCGCTTCATACACCATATTGTCGCGAAGGTAGTCAAAACCATATTCGTTGTTGGTGCCGTAGGTAATGTCGGAACCGTAGGCTGTCTGTTTTGACTCATGATCAAGTTGGGAGAGATTGACACCTGTGGTCAATCCCAAGAAGCCATACAATTGCCCCATTTGCTCCGCATCACGCTGAGCCAAATAGTCATTGACGGTAACAACATGCACGCCCTTACCAGACAGAGCATTCAAATAAATGGCCAAGGTCGCCATCAATGTCTTACCTTCACCCGTGCCCATCTCTGCGATTTTGCCGTAGTGCAAGGCCATCGCACCCATCATTTGAACATCGAAGTGACGCATCTTCAACACGCGCTTACTTGCTTCACGGCAGACCGCAAATGCTTCAGGCAAGAGGGAATCGAGCGTTTCCCCTTTGCTAATGCGCTCTTTGAACTCGGGCGTTTTCGCCTGCAATTGCTCATCAGTCAGTGCTTCTAACTTTGGCTCTAAGGCGTTAATTTCACGCACTGTTTTTTGATATTGTTTCAAGAGCCGTTGATTACGGCTACCGAAGATTTTGGTCAGAAAAGACATGCTTATGTACTGATGAGTAAGGTTCTAAAACGCCGCACAAATTCTGGCACGACAAATATGAGTAACTTTTTATTTTAACATGCCCAACCCGATTTCTTTGAATTTGCGGGCGTGCTTAGGCTAGGTATGAGGGGATTTGGCACCAAAAATGCCAAATTCAAGATGAAATTTGCAACTTATTCAATCTCAACGGAGAAAATATGTCGGATTTGCCAATTATTTAACAAGTCCTGCCAATTTAGTGACGTCGGTACTGCTGGTGCCAGCGTTCAAGAACTTATGTGGGTTTTGTGGAATACCCTTGATCCGCACTTCAAAATGCAGATGCGCGCCCGTTGAGCGACCAGTAGAGCCGATATCTGCGATGTGCTGTCCACGCTTCACAATATCACCAACGCGCGCATATAAACGCGAGGCGTGCGCGTAACGAGTCATCATGTCGCCGCCATGATCAATTTCGAGCATATTGCCGTATTCCGGGTGATACTCGGCCGCCACCACGACACCGCCCGCTGCGGCCACTATTGGCGTACCGGTCGGAGCAGAAAAATCCAAGCCTTCATGAAAGGCAGTGCGACCTGAAAATGGATCAATGCGGCGACCAAAAGTTGATGCGTTATATCCAACATTAACGGGCACCACGGTGGGTAAGAGTTTCGCCTGCAACTTAAAACTCATTAATTTAGATTCGACCACATTCAAATAGTCAGAACGATAACCGATATCACGCGCCATCACATCTAGCGATTGCTCGAAATCTGAAAGACTTAGGTCGTTCTTCAGGGGGATTTCCATGCCGCCACGACCAGGTGCTTCTTTGAAATTGAACTCCTCGGGCTTCACACCGGCCAAGCCCTGAACTCGCTCACCAAGTGCATCAAGTCGTATTAATTGCGCCTGCATCTCGCCAACTTTCGCTGCTAAAGCGGTCAAATTTTCCTTCAAATAACGGTCATTGGTGGTGACGCCACTGATGCTAGAGGGCATCAAAGCTTCCGGCATTAAAGCTTTCGCGATTTTATTGTCATTCGCAGCGAGTCGAGCGGTCAAAGACATGAGTGCTATTGCACACAAAACTGATAAAGTAAAAAAAGCGAGCAAAAAACTGACGACGTGTTTGGACGACAGCGTCACCGACTTGGCTTGCGTCAAGCGCGAATGCATAATAATGATCTGCATTAAAGATGCCCCGTGACCAACAAAGATAGCTGTGGTAATGTGCTGCTATGCAATCACCTCAACAACCTTATCGATTAAATATCAAGCGTGGTAAGAAACTTGCGAACGCCAACGAGGTATCCAGTTTCTTACGTCACAACGACAAATTGTCGCCGCTACTGCCAACAGTGAAGCGCAACCTCGCACTTCAGAAAGAATGTGAAAAAGTACTACCACCCATTTTTGCACACTGTGCAGTACTCAATCTTGCAGAAGATCAACTGATTCTCTCCGCACCAAATGCTGCCATTGCAAGCAAACTCAAGCAACAAACTCCCAAATTGCTAACGCATTTGCAACAGCAAGGGTGGCAGATTAGCGCAATAAGAATCAAAGTACAAGTCAAAAAAACAGTGGAAAAACCACAAGCTATCAAGCAAGCAATTTTCTCCGCGAAGGCACTTGATGCATTTAAATCGTTAGAAAAGACTTTGCCGACCACCAAAGAGAATGCAGATTTAAAGCAAGCTTTGGCGCGATTATTAGCAAGAAATTCAAGTGAACCTACCTAACAACAGTGAGCTCGCGCTTTGACTGTTAAACGCGGAGCTCGATCTACCGATCGCTTCCTTAGTCAGCTCAAAGCCCATTCACGCTGATCAATGTCAGCATAAGAAACAGGCGCCTTGTTGATTTCATCAAAGCTAACAATTTCATAGGCATCTGGCTGCGATAACAAGACACGCAGCAATTGATTATTCAAGCCATGGCCAGATTTATGCGCTGTATAGCTCGCGAGGAATGGATGCCCGATCAAATATAAATCACCGATCGCATCCAGAATTTTGTGGCGTACAAACTCATCATCAAAACGCAGGCCATCTGCATTCAGAATTCGATATTCATCCATCACAATCGCATTCTCAAACGAACCACCGCGCGCCAAACCGATGCCACGCAGCATCTCGACGTCTTGCATGAAGCCAAAGGTTCGCGCCCTCGCCACGTCTTTGACATACGATACTTTTTCAAAATCCACTTCCGCAGTCTGGCTAGTACCATCCACTGCAGGATGATTAAATTCGATGAAAAAATGTAATTTGAAACCGTCGTAGGGTTCTAAACGCGCCCATTTTTCACTCTTACCTGTCCCCTCGCGGATCTCAACGGGTTTTAACACACGAATGAATTTACGCGGTGCATCTTGCTCTTGCAAACCACCTTGTTGAATCAAATAGACAAAAGAAGAAGCTGATCCATCCATGATCGGAATTTCTTCAGCACTCACATCGATGTATAAATTATCGATGCCTAAACCCGCACATGCCGACAATAAATGCTCAACAGTCGAAACTTTGGCACCATCCATTGTCAACGTGGACGCCATTTTGGTATCACCGATATTGGTCGCCGTCGCTGGAAAAACCACTGGCGGCTCCAGATCGACGCGCGTAAAAACGATGCCGGTGTCGACTGGCGCAGGCTTCAAAGTCAACGTGACTTTTGTGCCCGAATGCACTCCAACGCCCACCGTTTTTACTTCTTTTTTAATGGTCTTTTGTTTTAGCATGGCTGGAAAATAGATAGAGGTTGGATATGAGGTGTTTTATGGTGTAGCGCCGATCACTCTTGTAGAACAAAGTGAAGGCGAAGAAACGAGTTCACTTTGTTCACTATCGATGGAAACAAAGGCAAACAAATCAGCAAAACTAAAATTATAAACCTGTCGATGCGCTTAAGTATAAGTAAGCGAAGTTCGTGCTACAAAAACAAGTTTCAAATCTCGGAACACAAAAAAACAAACGCACAGTGCATTAGAGCACCGTGCGTCTTTTGTATGGCGATGATAAGTAATCGAATTGGACTAAAACTGATCGAGCTTAAGCTAGCTGTGCCAACATCGTTTCAGCATTAGAAACTGCGAATGCGCCGCCTTCTTCAACGTTGAGCTGCTTGACCACACCATCAACGACCAACATGGAATAGCGTTGTGAACGTGTGCCCATGCCAAATTTGCTGAAATCTGCATCCAAGCCAAGAGCCTTAGAGAATGCAGCATTACCGTCGGCCATCATACGTACGATGCCAGTGGCTTTTTGATCACGCCCCCACGCACCCATCACAAATGCGTCGTTTACAGAAATACACCAGATCTCATCGACACCCTTTGCTTTTAGGGCTGCTGCGTGTTCGACATAACCTGGTACGTGTTTAGCAGAACAGGTCGGTGTGTACGCGCCTGGCAAACCAAAAATGGCAATCGTTTTACCTTTGGTAAGGTCTGCAACGTTAAAAGTGTTTGGGCCCAAGGAGCAGCCTTCTGTCTCTACATCGATAAATTCAGCCAAGCTACCTGCAGGTAAAGTATCACCGATCTTAATGCTCATATTGCGCTCCCAAAATAAAGTTTTTCAGACAAAGGCTGTTTGAAATAGAAGTTTAACTTCCGCTTCAAAGCCAAAAATAAAACACAAGTATGCCTGAAACTTTCATTTCCTGCAGAAAGCAAAAAAGCCAGCTTTTACGCTGGCTTTTTTGAACATTTAGAACTTCTACGAAGCGGTACTTACCGCCCCCCCTCCATGCTTATATCGCTTAGTCGGCTTGCTTACGCAGGAACGCTGGAATGTCGTAAGTTTCCATGCCATTCTTTTCTAAGGCACGTACTTGCTCAGTTGCAGAGTGACGCCATACTGCTGGCTTGGTCAAGGAATCAAAACCAGCGCTTGCACCTGCGCTTGGCTTGCTCACAGTCGTTGCCATTGGGGACGCCATCATCACTGGCTCATCATTCGTACCGGTACGCAGTACTGGAGTTTGCACGAGCTGGATATTTTTCTTACCACGACCCAAGCCAGTCGCAACCACAGTGACGCGGATCTCATCACCCATGTTCTCGTCGTACGCAATACCTTGTGCGATGGAAGCATCGGGTGCAGCGAAAGCACGAACCGCCGCCATCACTTCTTTGATTTCTTTACCTTTCAAGCTACGGCTTGCAGTCACGTTGACCAACACGCCACGCGCGCCAGACAGATCGATACCGTCTAACAATGGGGATGCCACAGCTTGCTCAGCGGCGATACGTGCGCGATCAACGCCAGAGGCCGTCGCTGTACCCATCATCGCCTTGCCTTGTTCACCCATGATCGTCTTCACGTCATTGAAGTCGACATTGATATGGCCCGGTACGTTAATGATTTCAGCGATACCTGCCACCGCGTTATTCAAAACGTTATCAGCATGACCTAACCATTCGATCATGCTGTCGTCTTCGTAAATCTCTTCGAGTTTTTCGTTGAGGATGATGATCAAAGAATCGACATGTTTGGACAAAGCATCCAAGCCTTCATCAGCGATATCCATGCATTTCTTACCTTCGTAAGAGAATGGTTTGGAAACAACTGCGACCGTCAATGCGCCTTGTTCTTTCGCAATTTCAGCGACGACCGGTGCTGCGCCTGTGCCAGTACCACCACCCATACCTGCAGCGATGAAGACCATGTGCGCACCACGCAAAGCATCTTCGATGCGAGTGCGGGATTCTTCAGCGAGTTGGCGACCAACCTCTGGGCGCATACCAGCACCCAAACCAGTTTCACCGATTTGGATCACGTTATGAGCTTTGGATTGTGCAAGCGCTTGAGAATCAGTGTTGGCGGCGATGAACTCGACACCAGAAACACCTTTGTTAATCATGTGCTGAACTGCATTACCACCTGCGCCACCGACACCAACGACTTTAATGACTGTGCCCTGTGTAGCGTTATCGATCATATCGAACTCCATCATGAATCCCCCATAAGGCAGATCTCACTCGCTAAGCTTCACCCGATGTGACGTCTAGCGAATAAAAACTGTAGTAAACACCATTATAAAATGATTACAGCAAACTTTTGTGAAAAATCTGCAGTAAATCGCCCTATTTCGTCTCGAAAACTAACAAATACAAACAATTTTTTTTCAAAAAAACCGATGCTTCAAAAATTCCCTTGAAACCACTCTTTCATACGCTGCCAAACTGCACTCGCAGAACCTGCTTGACGCGTCACCAAGTGACCTCGCATGTACTGCTTTTTTGCCTCCAACAATAAACCTAACACCGTCGCGTAACGCGGACTTCTGACCACGTCCGCCAACTGACCTGAGTACGCTGGCATACCCAAACGCGCAGGTTTTAAGAAGATGTCTTCAGCCATTTCGACCATGCCTTGCATGGTCGAAGATCCACCGGTCAACACGATGCCTGACGACAGTACATCTTCGTATCCGGATTCACGCACGACTTGATGCACTAAAGCGAACAATTCCTCTACGCGTGGTTCGATCACTGCTGCAAGCGCTTGGCGTGACAAGGAACGTGGGCCACGGTCACCTAAACCGGGCACTTCCAAGGTATCAGCAGGATCAGCCAACACTTGTTTGGCGACGCCGAAACGCAATTTAATTTCTTCAGCCTCCGAAGTTGGCGTGCGCAATGCCATCGCGATATCGTTGGTGATTTGATCGCCCGCAATCGGAATCACCGCGGTATGACGAATCGATCCTTCACTAAACACAGCAACGTCGGTAGTGCCACCGCCGATGTCGATCAACACAACGCCCAGTTCTTTTTCATCGTTCGTCAACACAGCATCGGCCGATGCCATCGGTTGCAAGATCAAATCAGATACTTCGAGTCCACAACGACGCACGCACTTCACAATATTTTGAACAGCGGATACAGCGCCAGTGACGATATGAACTTTGACTTCAAGACGAATACCGCTCATACCGATCGGTTCACGCACATCGTCTTGACTATCAACGATGAATTCTTGCGGCAGGGTATGCAAGAGTTGTTGGTCGGTCGGAATATTCACGGCCTTCGCAGTTTCGATGACGCGCGCCACATCCATCGCTGTGACTTCTTTGTCCTTAATTGCCACCATGCCGCTAGAATTAAAACTGCGAATATGGCTACCAGCGATGCCCGTGTAGACATTGCGAATTTTGCAGTCAGCCATTAATTCAGCTTCTTCCAACGCACGTTGTATCGATTCGACGGTCGCTTCGATATTCACGACCACGCCCTTCTTCAGACCTTTCGATTCGTGCTGTCCAAGCCCGATGACTTCGTGACGACCGTCCGGCATCACTTCCGCCACCACCGCAACGATTTTCGAAGTTCCGATATCGAGACCAACGATCAGGTTTTTTGCGTCTTTTGTCATATCAACCTACTTACCAAATTGTTTAAGTTTTCAACCTAATTTTTTCTTTGCTACTCTGCTCAATCACTCAATTCGCATGTCGCTTCTACACTGCATATCTGCATTCTGGCGATCAAGTTCGACTAAACCTACTTTTCACTTCACTACTTTCGCCGACTTGGCATTACTGATTTTTGCCGGCATCGATGTTTTCAGTGCTAATCCGTTCGGATAACGCATATCGATATTCAGAATCTTGTCACCTAGTCGCGTTGTCAATTGCGGATACACACGCGCCAATTGATCCACCCTCGTTTTCAACTTACTCGCCTCTTGCACCCGACCCAAATCAACACGCATTCCATTATCTAAAGTCACACTCCATGCATAGCGACTCGACAATTGCACTTCCTCCGGATTCAACTTGAGCATGCCAAACCATTCTTTAAACAAGCGATACTGCTGCAATACCTCTTTCTCACTGCCTTCCGGTCCACTCAACTTGACCAAATGCGCATCATCTTCCGCCTCCGCCAAGTTCGCTGTGAACACATCGCCTTGAGATGAAATTAATCGACCATCTTCGCCCCAAGTTCCTAACACTTCATGTTCTTCCAATTGCACGATCAAACGATTCGGCCACACCCGTTGCACACTGGCCTTGCGCACCCATGGCACTGACTCAAATGCGGCTCTGACTTGATCCAAATTCGTCGTAAAAAAATTACCCTGTACTTGGGGGATCGCTTGATCGCGTATCGTCAATGCATTCACATGACGCAATTCACGATTTGACTTCCCTTCCACCCGCACAGCGCTTAAATCAAACAACGGACGATGAATCACCCACCACACCGCAGAACCCACCAGCGCAGCCAGCACCAAACTAAACAAAACGTTAGCTGTTGCGTTAAGGAGTTTTGCGTCATGCCACATACGGAGATCTTTTTTTCCTACTCACGGATTCGACTTATTGCTTGTCCGAAACAATCTTCAGACGCGCCGTCTTCAAGATCTCAACACAAACATCTTCATAACTCATACCTGCTGCACGCGCTGCCATTGGCACCAAAGAGTGACCAGTCATTCCTGGCGAGGTATTAATCTCAATCAAGAATGGTTTATTGTCGCTGCTACGTACTAACACATCCAATCTTGCCCAGCCCTCACAGCCCACGGCACGATAGGCTTGTACACACATCGCCTGAATTTGTTGCGTCAATTCAGCATCGATAGGCGCTGGGCACAAATATTTCGTATCGTCCGTGAAATATTTATTTTGATAATCGTAGTTACCATCAGGCGCAACGATTTCAATCAATGGCAGTGAGTACGCATCTGCACCACGACCCAAGACAGCCACGGTCAATTCACGTCCTTGGATAAATTCTTCCGCCAACACTTCTTCATCGAACTTGGCCGCCAATGCATAGGCAGAATGAATTTCTGCAGCAGCACGCACCTTGGTGATGCCAATGGTTGATCCTTCATGCGGTGGTTTAACGATCAAGGGCAAACCGAGTTGCTCGACCACTTTGTTCAAATCGGTCTTCGCATCGAGTACAGCGTAATTCGGTGTACTCAACTGGTGGTAGAGCCAAATCTTCTTGCTGCAAATTTTGTCCATGGCGATCGAAGACGCCATTACACCACTACCTGTGTACGGAATACCGAGCTGCTCTAAAGCACCTTGCAAACTACCATCTTCACCATAGCGACCATGCAGAGCGATAAAAACGCGATCAAACTTTTCAGCGGCCAGCTCAGCCAAACTGCGCTCCGCAGGATCAAACGGATGTGCGTCGATGCCGCGACTACGCAAGGCATTCAACACTCCGGTGCCAGACATGATCGACACTTCACGCTCAGCGGAACGACCACCAAACAAGACACCAACTTTACCCATCATTTGCTTTAATTCCATTGTCTTTTCCTGTCTCAAGCTTTGGCCGCGAGTTTTCCCGGCACACCACTAATTGAACCTGCACCCATCACCATCACTACGTCGCCATCACGGGCCACTTGCAATAAGCTGGCGGGCAAGTCTTGTACATTCTCTACAAACACAGGCTCGACTTTACCGAGCACGCGAATCGCACGTGTCAAAGCACGTCCATCGGCAGCGACGATTGGCGTTTCACCTGCGGCATAGACTTCCGCCAACACGACCGCATCGGCACTTGAAATCACCTTAACGAAATCTTCGAACAGATCACGCGTCCGCGTGTAGCGATGCGGTTGGAAAGCCAACACCAAACGACGGCCGGGATAAGCGCCCCGTGCTGCAGCCAAAGTCGCCGCCATTTCAACCGGATGATGTCCATAGTCGTCCACCAAAGCAAAGCTGCCGCCGCTCGGCAAGGCAATTTCGCCATAACGTGTAAAACGACGGCCGACGCCGGTAAATTCGCTCAAGGCTTTTTGCGTCGCGCAATCATCGACGCCAACTTCGCGGGCAATCGCAATCGCCGCACAAGCGTTTTGCACATTGTGCATCCCAGGTTGATTCAAACTCACCTTCATATCGGGGTAGCCTTCATGTACCACGGTGAAATGCATCTTGCCATCCGCAGCATAAGCATCCGTTGCACGCACTTCAGCTTCTTCATGAAAACCGTAAGTCACGATAGGCTTACTAATGCGCGGCATAATTTCACGGATCACAGGGTCATCCATACACAACATCGCGACACCGTAGAATGGCAAGCGGTGTGTGAAGTCGACGAAGGCCTGTTTCAGTTTTCCAAAATCATGTTCATAAGTTTCCATATGATCGGCATCGATATTCGTAATGACTTCGATCACAGGTAACAAATTCAAAAAGGACGCGTCCGATTCATCGGCTTCTGCCACAATAAATTCGCCGCTGCCCAATTTCGCATTGGCACCAGCGCTATTGAGTAAACCGCCAATGACGAAAGTAGGATCGAGCCCGCCTTCCGCTAGGATGCTGGCGACCAAACTCGTTGTCGTGGTTTTACCGTGTGTGCCAGCGATGGCGATGCCGCTCTTCAAGCGCATCAGTTCCGTCAACATTAAAGCTCGCGGCACAATAGGAATGTGTTTCTCACGTGCGGCAACGACTTCTGGATTGTCGGCTTTGACTGCAGTGGAAGTTACCACCGCATCGGCGCCAGCAATATTCTCTGCTGCATGTCCCAACATCACTTTCGCGCCTAAACTTGCCAAGCGTTGTGAAGCAGCATTGCTACTCAAGTCCGAACCTGAGATGACATATCCCAAATTCAACAGGACTTCTGCAATACCGCTCATACCGGAACCACCGATACCAACGAAATGCAGATGTTTGACTTTATGTTTCATTCTTTTCTTCTCACTCTAGCCTAGACGATTTATTCACTGATTCATTCAATTCTTAGAATTAAATCGCGAGGTCTTCCAAAATTTTTGCGATCGTATCAACCGCTTGGCGGCGCCCTTGTACATAGGCAGCATTGGCCATCGCCAAACACTGCTCACGCTTCATCGTCAACACCAACTGCGCTAACTTCTCTGCCGTCATTTCACTTTGCGGCATATGAATCGCACCACCTTCTTTACTCAGCCATTGTGCATTCGCTCTTTGGTGGGAGGTACTCGATGCCACCAAAGGCACCAATACGCTTGCCACACCAGCCGCAGTCAACTCCGAAACCGTGATCGCGCCAGCACGACAAATCACCAAATCAACTTCTGCATAACGACGTGGCATGTCATGAATGAAATCGACCACTTCAGCTTCCACGCCCAATTCTGCATAGCGCTGACGTAAGCCTTCCACGTGTTGCTTGCCCGATTGATGCGTCAAGATCGGACGCTGCTCAAGTGGCATAGCGGCCCATGCTTGCGGCACACATTCGTTCAATGCTTTGGCGCCCAAACTTCCGCCGACGACCAAAATTCTTAAAGGGCCAGTGCGCTCGGCGTAACGTTTTGCTGGCTCAGGTAAATTCGTAATATCGCGACGAATTGGATTGCCAGTAAAGATTTCTTTCGCTTCGTCTTGTGCACGATCTTGTTCCGACGAAGGCAAACCGAACATCAATTTCTTCGCAAATGGTTTCAAGGCTTTATTCGACAACAGCAAAGGCGCATCGGCGTTCATCAACACCACAGGTCGACCACTCAAAGCAGCGCTGATGCCACCGGGAACCGTGATATAACCGCCCATCCCCAACACCACACTTGGTTGACGACGACGCATCACACCAAAACACGCAAAGAAACTCGCGATCAATTTGAATCCGCCAGTAATGCTGTGATTCAAACCTTTGCCACGCAAACCCGTGAAATCGAGTTGATCCATGGCGATGCCGTGCTTAGCGACGATGTCGGCTTCCATGCCAGTTTTTGTGCCGAGCCAAGACACCGTCCAACCACGCTGCTGCATCTCATCGGCGATAGCGAGTCCTGGGAAAATATGTCCGCCCGTACCCGCCGCCATCACGAGCAAATGTTTCGCTTTCGTCGTGCCACTCATGGTCGACCTCCACGCATCATCACGCGATTTTCATAATCAATACGCAGCAACAAAGTTAAACCTATACAGTTAATCAAGACACCCGAGCCGCCATAACTCATCAATGGCAAGGTCAAACCTTTGGTCGGCAAGACGCCGAGATTCACCCCCATATTGATGAAAGTCTGCACGCCGATCCAAATCCCAATTCCCTTCGCGGCCAAGCCAGCGAAGGTGGCATCAAGCACGATCGCCTGGCGGCCAATATCAAAGGCGCGCTTGATAATCCAATAGAACAAAAAGATCACCGTCACCACGCCGACATAGCCGAGCTCTTCGCCAATCACCGCCAACAAAAAGTCCGTATGCGCCTCCGGCAAGTAATGCAATTTCTCGACACTGGCGCCGAGACCTACGCCAAACAATTCACCACGTCCAAATGCGATCAAAGAGTGTGTCAATTGGTAGGCTTTACCCAGGGCATTATCTTCTTGGAAGGGATCGAGATAAGCAAAGATCCGTTCACGACGCCATGGTGATAACAAAATAACCGAAGTAAAAATGCCCACCAAAGTCGCCGCGATACCACCAAACCAAATACCGTTAATGCCACCCAAGAACAAAATTCCCATGGCAATACACACGATCACACCGAAAGCACCAAGATCTGGTTCCAACAGCAGCAACAATCCCAGCACACCAACTGTCACCAACATCGGCAAGAAACCCTTGGTCAATTTATGCATGTATTCTTGTTTGCGCACTGTGTAGTCTGCGGCATACAGCACCATGAACAACTTCATCAGTTCGGATGGTTGCAAGTTGAAACCTTTAAACGCCAACCAACGCTTTGCACCATTCACGCCTTTGCCGACACCGGGAATCAACACTAACACCAACAACACGAGGGTAATGATGAACAAATACGGTGCGGCTTTCTGCCAGTCTTCCACACGGATACGGAACACAAAGAAACTCGCAGCAACCGAGACCAAGATAAACATCGCTTGGCGTACCAAAAAATGCGTATTTTTGTAATTGGCATACTTCGGCGAATCGGGTAAAGAGATCGACGCCGAGTACACCATCACCATCCCAAATACCATCAAAATCAAAGTGACCCACACCAAAGGTTGGTCGTACTCCATCATCTTTGAGCGCTGCACAAAATGGGTGCTGGTTTGCTGATTGGCAAACGGACGCCATTGGCTCAAGTTGAGGAGCATTTGCTTCATCAGCACACCTCTCCACGGTTCAATGCAACTTCACGTACCGCATCGATAAAGACTTGTGCGCGATGTGCGTAGTTCTTGAACATGTCGAGACTCGCACAAGCAGGTGACAACAAAACGATGTCTCCAGCCTGAGCCATTTCGGCCGCTTTCTCCACTGCTTGCTCTAAACTTTGACAATCGAGCAAATTCACTTGCGTCACTTCCAAAGCCGCACGAATGGCGGGCGCATCTTTGCCGATCAAGCACACTGCTTTGACGTATTGCATGACAGGTTTGGCCAATGGTGTGAAGTCTTGTCCTTTGCCATCACCACCTGCTAACAAAATAATTCTTGGCGCATCACCAACGGCTTCAGCTCCTAAACCACGCAGAGCAGCAACTGTTGCGCCAACATTGGTCCCCTTGCTGTCATCAAAATAGCTGACATCACCAATGGTATTGACCAATTCCACACGATGGGGCTCGCCTTTGTAATCGCGCAATGCGTGCAGCAAAGGCGCCAGCGGCAAGCCGATACTACGACACAAGGCCAAGGCCGCAAGTGCGTTACTCGCATTGTGTTGTCCGCGAATCTTTAGCGCATCCGATGGCATCAGGCGCGTCACAAATACTTCAGCGGCCTCCTGCATTTTCTTACGCTTGCGTGAACTGCCTTCTTCCTCTTCGGGGGAATTAGCACATGCCAACCACACCATGCCGCCCTCGTCGAGCAAACCAAATTCGCCATCATTCTTTGGCGCATCAAAACCAAAACTCAGGACGTCTTGATGCTGCGGTTTGCGCATTGCCATCACGAGCGCATCATCACGATTCAATACCAAAACCGTCGACGTGCCGAAAATCTTGGCTTTATCGTCGCAATAATTCTTCATGTCGCCGTGCCAATCCAAATGATCTTGCGTGACATTCAGCACGGTCGCGACATCAGGATTGAAGCTCACACTGCTATGCAACTGAAAGCTCGACAACTCTAAGACCCAAACCTGTGGCAAAATTTTTTGATCAAGGCATTCGCACAAGACATCCAACATCGCTGGGCTGATATTGCCAGCAATCCGCGTTTGCATACCAGCGCGAGCACATAACTGGCCAGTCAAACTCGTTACGGTCGTTTTGCCATTGGTACCGGTGATGGCGATCAATTTTGGTTGATAAGCTTGGGTCTCTTTGAGTTCGGCTAAGGCTAAGGAGAATAATTCGAGCTCACCCCAGACTGGCACACCAAGTTCAGAGGCTTGCTGCAAGACGACTTGCAATTCACCGTGAGGTGCCAAACCAGGGCTCACAAATACGGCGTCAATGCCCTCCAACAAACTGGCTTGCAAAGGACCACCAAAAAATTCGGCTTCGGGAGCCAGTGCTTGCAATTGACTCAAACGATCTGGTTGTGAACGCGTATCGGCTACGCGCAGTTGCGCGCCGACGCGCTTCAACCAACGCGCCATCGCCAACCCGGATTCTCCGAGCCCGACAACCAGAATACGTTTTTCAACAAAATTCATCTTCTTACTTTCCCGAATGATTCTCTATGCTTTGCAGGCGCAATCTCAATCCAGCATCAACGCAATTTCAACGACGACAAACCCAACAACACCAACAACATCGTGATGATCCAAAAGCGCACGACAACTTGTGTTTCTTTCCACCCCTTTTGCTCAAAGTGATGATGCAAAGGCGCCATCAAGAACAGCCGCTTACCCACACCAAACTTTTTCTTGGTGTATTTGAAGTAAGTTACTTGCAACATGACCGAGAATGTTTCCACCACAAAGATGCCGCCCATAATGAAGAGCACCACTTCTTGACGAACGATGACCGCAATCGTGCCCAATGCGCCGCCGAGTGCTAAAGCACCAACATCACCCATAAACACTTGCGCCGGATGAGCGTTGAACCACAAGAAGGCCAAACCTGCGCCAGCCATCGCGCCACAGAAAATCAACAACTCACCCGCTCCAGGGATGTAGGGAATCAACAAATATTTGGAATAACCAGCGTGACCCGTCAAATACGCAAACAAGCCCAAAGCCGAACCGACCATGATGGTGGGCATGATCGCCAAACCGTCCAATCCATCAGTTAAATTCACGGCATTGCTGGTCCCAACGATGACGCAGAAAGTGAGTGCCATGAAGCCCCACACACCGAGTGGATAATTGAAAGTTTTGAAGAAAGGAATAATCAAATCAGCTTTAGGAGGCAAATCGAGACTAAAACCTGATTGCACCCAAGCGAAGAACAACTCCATCACTTTGCTATTAGTCGGAGCGGATACAGTAAACGCCAAATACACAGCAGCAACGATACCGATCAGGGACTGCCAAAAGAATTTTTCGCGCGAGGCCATGCCGTTCGGATCGCGATAAACGACTTTACGATAATCATCAACCCAACCGATCGCACCGAAACCCAAAGTCACAATCAAGACGACCCACACGAAACGGTTACTCAAATCAGACCACAACAATGTAGAAATGCCAATCGCGATCAAAATCAAAGCACCGCCCATGGTTGGTGTACCTGATTTCACCAAATGCGTTTGTGGACCATCCGTCCGCACTGCTTGTCCGACCTTCATTCTTGTCAACATGCGGATCACAGCTGGGCCAGCCACCAAGCCAATCGTGATCGCCGTCATCGTCGCAAACACGGCGCGGAAGGTGATGAAGCCGAACACGCGCATGAAGCCGATGTCTTGTTTAATTAATTCTGCTAGCCAGAGCAACATAATATTTTCCAGTTTTCTTTCTTATTGGTTCTAGTTTCGTAAGTTCTTTATTTAGTGACCAGCCGATCCTTGACCAGTCAAATCAGCGACCACTCTTTCCATTTTCATGAAGCGCGAACCCTTCACGAGCAGCGTATTCCCTGTCCCATTCTTATGCTTTACTTCGGCGAGTAAAGCAGCGATGTCTTCAAAATGCTGAGCACCTGCACCAAACGCATCACTCGATGCCTTGGCCAAACTTCCCAAGGTGAACAGATGTTGGATACCACGCTGCTTGGCATATTCTCCGATCTCACGATGGAAGGCCGCACCATCGGCACCGACTTCGCCCATATCACCCAAGATCAAGCTGGTACGATCACTCTGTGCAGCCAAGACATCAATCGCAGCGCGCACCGAATCGGGATTGGCGTTATAGGTATCGTCGATCACGCGCGCACCACCGCTCGCTTGTTTGGGTTGCAAGCGACCATTGACCGGCGAAAATTTTTCCAAGCCTTGTACAATCGAAGACAAAGGAATGCCGGCGGCTAAACAACATGTGGATGCAGCTAAAGCGTTCAGCACATTGTGCTGCCCTGCAGCTGCTAAGCGCACTTCAAGCACCTGACCACGTGCATGGATCTTCAGTTTGCTGCCAAACGGAAGCACCTGCACATCAGCAAATACATCGGCGTTCGAATGCAAGCCAAATGTCATCGCACGACGTCCCGGCATTTCATCGACATAGGATTGCCAAAGGCTGGTGTAAGTATCGTCCGCGGGAAATACCGCAACACCATCAGCGCTCAGCGCACGAATAACCGAACCGTTTTCTATCGCAACCGCCTCGACGCTTTGCATGAATTCTTGGTGCTCGCGTTGTGCGTTGTTGACCAAGGCGACTGTGGCCATTGTTGACGCACTAATCTGCGCGATTTCACCAGGATGATTCATTCCCATTTCAATTACGGCCGCGCGGATCTCTGGATGCAGGCGCATCAAAGTTAAAGGCACCCCAATTTCATTGTTCAGATTACCCTTAGTCGCTACCATGTGCTCTTCGCCAAAGTGCTGCAGCAGAATACTCGCAATCATTTCCTTGACCGTGGTCTTTCCATTGCTACCGGTCACACCGATCACAGGAATAGAAAATTGAGTGCGCCAAAACCGACCAATCGCAAGTAAAGCTTGTTTGGTGTCAGGCACCTGCAAAGCCGGCAATGAAATATTTGCGGGTAAGTGCTCCACCACCAAAGCGGCCGCGCCGGACTGCTGCACTTGCTCGAGGAAATCATGCGCGTCAAATCGTTCGCCGCGCAGCGCAACAAAGAGACTTGCTGTTGGCACTTGGCGACTGTCGGTGCTCAAACCGCTGAACTCCGCATCGCCGTGCAGCACTGCGCCCGGGATCAGGTTTTGTAATTGTTGTAGGCTGGCCCGAATCACGAACTTCTCCTCATAGTGGCGTGGGTCGCTACTGTCGCCAACGCAAGGCGCGCATGCTCTTCATCGGAGAACGGCCATTTCTTACCATTGATATCTTGATAGTTTTCATGTCCCTTGCCGGCCAAGAGAATCACGTCGTTGATACCTGCATGTTTAACAGCATACAAAATGGCAGCCGCACGATCTTCTATCGTGGTTGGCGAACCATCCATGCCCGCAACGATATCCAGAATAATTTTTGCTGGGTCTTCGGTTCGAGGATTGTCACTTGTCACCACCACATGTTGCGCAAGCTGCGCCACCTTGCCCATCTGTGGACGTTTGCCAGGGTCGCGATCACCACCACATCCGAACACGCACCACAACTCACCTTGACGCTCCTGCGCAACTTCTTGCAAAGTTTCCAGCGTTTTCTGTAAGGCATCTGGTGTATGCGCATAATCGACTACCACCATCGCTTGCCCCGGCGTACCAAGTTGCTGCATACGACCTTGCACCGAATCCAATTTCTCGATGATGGCAACCGCTTTATCAAAACTGATCCCACGCGCAAAAAGCACCGCCAAGGAAGCCAAGGTGTTCGAGACATTAAAGCGTCCAATCATCTGGGTCTTCACTACACCAGCGCCGAACGGAGAGTCCAGATGGAAGCTCGTACCGGCATGGGTTGAGCGCAACTGCGTCGCGCGCAATGCGGGAAATTTGATTGAGAGCTCGGCGTCCAAGGTATATGCTAATACGGAGACGTCAGCGCGTTGCTGCATTTTCGCAATCAGCTGCAAGCCGAATGGATCATCCGCATTAATCACCGCCGTTTTCAGCGCGGGCCAATCGAACAATGCTGCCTTTGCTTCCGCGTATGCTTCCATGGTCCGATGATAATCAAGGTGATCACGCGTCAAGTTTGTGAAAACTGCGACATCAAAGTGCAATCCATTCAAACGTCCTTGATGCAGGCCAATCGACGACGCTTCGATGGCCAGAGCACGCGCACCTCGCGCATAGGCATCTGCCAACTTTTCTTGTAATTGCAAAGCATCAGGCGTGGTAAAACCTGTCTCCTGTAAAGCGCTTAAATGACCATCCCGATAGGTGCCAACACCCAAAGTGCCGATCACGGAACAAGGCGTGCTTGTCATAGAAAGTGCACGAGCAATCCATTGTGAACAAGAGGTTTTTCCATTGGTTCCCGTGACCGCTACCGTAAAGAGATCCGCTTGAATATTGTTGTACCACTCATTCGCAATGGCGCCGAGCGCTTGATTCAGGTTCACGAATTGTGCGCACGGAACCGAGATCCCCTGTGGCTCGCCATTGCCAGCGGATAGAACGACCGCCGCTGCACCTCGTTCAATCGCATTAGCGATAAAGTCACGACCATCGCCTTTGCCGCCCGGCACCGCAATCGCAAAGAACACATCGCCTTCTTGAATGGTGCGAGAATCAGTCGTCAACTTGGCTTCTGGTGCGATGCTTTGCAACCATTCGATGAACGCTGGGATGTCCTGAAAAATAGTCATTACATACTCTCCGGTACGCCTTCGTCAGGAATAATATTCATGACAGAAGAATCGGGAACAACGTTCAGTGAGCGCAATACATTCTGCATAATGGCTGCGAATACAGGGCCGGCGACCGTACCCGCGTAATAACCATTTGCGGTCGGTTCATCGATCATGACCGCCACAATCACACGTGGATTGGAGACAGGGGCGAAACCGACGAAATCGACCGCATATTTGTTCACATAGCGTCCGCCCTCAAGCTTGTGAGCGGTACCAGTTTTACCTGCCACACGATATCCAGGAATACGCGCTTGTGTCGCCGTACCACCAGGTTGCGTCACGCTTTCCAACATCTCGCGCATTTGCATCGCGGTCTTTTCAGAGATGATGCGGGTGCCCATTTGAATTTCGTTCGATTGCTGGAAGGTCAATGGGATCATGTCTCCACGGCGCGCAAAAATCATGTAGGCTCGCGCAATCTGCATCAAAGACACGGAAAGGCCGTGGCCATAGCTCATGGTCGCTTGTTCAATTGGACGCCATGTTTTGTAGTTGCGCATACGGCCTGCGACGGCACCAGGAAAACCAACATTCGGCTGCTGTCCAATACCCAAAGACGTAAACATCTCCCACATCTCTTGCGGTGGAATTTGCAACGCCATTTTGGCCGTACCAATATTCGACGATTTTTGGATCACTTGCGCCACTGTCAAAGAGCCTTGTTTGTGGGCGTCATGAATGGTCGCTGTGCCGATCGTCATGGCACCAGGCGCGGTTTGAAATACTGTGTCAGGGGTTACGCGTCCGGTATCCAAAGCCAAAGAAACCGCGAACGGTTTCATGGTTGACCCTGGCTCGAAAGTGTCGGTCATGACCCGATTACGCAATTGCGCACCGGTCAAGTTCGCTCTGTCGTTTGGGTTATAGGTCGGCAAGTTCACCATCGCCAACACCTCCCCGGTATGCACATCGAGCACAATGGCGCCACCTGCCTTCGCCTTATGCTTCTCGATGGCTTCTTTCAAATGCGTGTAAGCGATATATTGAATCTTGCTGTCAACCGAGAGACGCAACTCTTTCCCATCGTGTGGCTCACGAATGGATTCAATGTCTTCGACAATGCGGCCGAGTCGATCTTTGATCACACGACGACTGCCGTTCTTACCGGCTAAATTTTTCTCAGCCGCAAGCTCAATGCCTTCTTGTCCTTTATCTTCGACATTGGTAAAACCAACGACGTGCGCCATCACTTCACCCTCGGGGTAAAAGCGCTTGTATTCCTTACGAGTCTCGATTCCAGGAATATTCAAGGCCACGATTTTGTCGGCAACGTCTTGCTCTACCTGACGCTTCAAATACACAAACTGCTTATCTGATTCTAATTTTTTTCGCAGATCTGATTCGCTCAACTCAAGCAAACGCGCCAATTCAACGATCTTTTCTTTTGGTGCATCGACCACATCCTCGGGGAAAGCCGCGATCGCTTTGACTGGGATCGAAGATGCTAAAACTTGACCGTGACGATCGGTGATCTTACCGCGCGTTGCTGGCAATTCTATGGTGCGTGCATAACGTGTGGCGCCTTGCTTTTGCAAGAACTCCGTATTCATGCCTTGCAAGTACAAGGCTCGCCCCATCAAACCAAAGAAAGCTCCAAAGAGGATAAACAGAACGAAGCGCGACCGCCACACTGGCAAACGCACTTCCAGGACAGGACTAGAAGAGAAGGAGACGCCGCGTGCGGCAGCCGTGCGCGAAGTTTGTCCGTGGCGACTCATTGACTCGCCTCCGCTGTCAAATATTGAGTGCGGTCCGGGGTCAGCGGCGTCATGTTCAATTCTTTTTCCGCAACGGCCTCGATCCGCGAGTGCTTGCCAAAGGTCGATTGATCGAGTTTGAGCTGAGTCCACTGCAAATCAAATTGTTTGGCTTGCGCTTGCGAACGCTCGAGTTCAATGAACAAGCTTCGTGCTTTGTATTGTGAGTTAATGAGTGACAAAGCGCATGCCACCAAAACAATGCCCAACAAAAGATTAATGCGAGTGCCCATTACTGCACCTCGCCTATCTTCTGTGCGACCCGCATAATTGCTGAACGGGCACGTGGATTGGCCAACACTTCAGCTTCACTCGGCTTCACTCGTGACAACAGACGCATTTTCGGCTGCGGCAAATCAACCGAGCGAATTGGCAAACGTCGATCAGGCTGCTCGATTTTCGCCTTAGCATTCATGAATTGCTTGACGATGCGGTCTTCGAGTGAATGGAAACTGATCACCGCAAGGCGACCATTCGGTGCCAGTAAATCATACGCAGCTGCTAGACCGGTCTCGAGGTCCGCAAGCTCTTGATTGATGAAAATCCGTATAGCCTGAAAGGTGCGAGTTGCCGGGTCTTTGCCCTTCTCGCGAGTTTTGACGGCGTTTGCGACGAGCTCTGCAAGCTGCCTTGTACTTGAAATGGGCTCGATCGCCCGGCGAGCAACAATCGCCTTTGCAATCTGAAAAGCAAACCGTTCTTCCCCATAATTGTCTATGACCTCCCTAATTTTTTCCTCTTCCTCCTGCGCCAACCAAGCAGCTGCAGACTGTCCGCGCGTGGTATCCATACGCATATCTAATGGACCATCGTGACGGAAACTAAAACCGCGATCGGCATCATCGACTTGGGGCGAAGAGATTCCCAAGTCCATCAAGATGCCGTCAACCTGAGTCACCCCGATCGCATGCAAACTTTCTGCCATAGTGGCGAAGCTGTCGTGCACAATATGAAAACGCGGGTCTTGAATTTGCTCCGCATTGGCGATGGCGTAAGGATCTTTATCAAAGGCAATCAAACGGCCCTGCGGCCCCAATTGCTGCAACAACTTGCGACTGTGCCCACCGCGACCAAAAGTGCCATCCACATAGATGCCATTAGCGCGCTCGGCCTTAATCTCGAGGGCTTCGATAGCCTCGTCCAATAACACCGTAAGGTGAATCAGTTCTCCTGGATGCGTGACAGTCATACGGCTATCAGAAGGAGAAGTTACTCAAAGCTTCAGGCATTCCGCCTGCGATCGCCTGGGCCTCATTTTCCGCAAGCTTGGCGGCATCCCAAATTTCGAAATGCGATCCCATACCAAGCAGCATCACATCGCGTTGCAAGCCGACTGCGTTGCGCAGTTCCGGTGCAACCAAGATGCGTCCCGTGCCATCCATGTCCACATCGGAAGCGTTACCAAGGAAAATCCGTTGCCAAGCGCGTGCCGCCATAGGCCAAGCAGCGATTTGTTCGCGATGGGTTTCCCACGTTGGGCGTGGGAATAAAAGTAAGCAACCGTGCGGGTGGCGCGTTAAGGTCACACGGCCTTCACACAGCACACTCAAGGCGTCACGATGCCGAGCCGGAATTGACATCCGTCCTTTCGCATCGAGATTAAGTGCAGAGGCGCCTTGAAACACGTTTTACCCTATCGCTTGAAATTGATTTGTGAAATGGCTTTTCACCACAAAAAAACACTTTTTCACACTTTTTCCCACTTTAGAGGAAGCTTTGAGCCGGGTCAAGCGGATTTGAAACGAAAAACAGGAATTTCTTTAATAAAGTCAATGACTTAGCGCAGACAGCTAAAGAAGAAAAAAGGAGAAAATCTCTTAAAATTAGAGACTTAGCTAAGATAGTGAAAGTGAGACATGAGCAATAAACATGTGTTTATGCTGTTTTTGGGACGGCCTTGGGGAGTGCTTAAAAAAGCGACAGTCAGAAAATGAGGATTTCCGGATTCCGAGCCACATTCATGCCTTGTCGGCGTCACCGTCGGCACCTGAGGCGAGAGACGAAGGCAATTTGCTGGGCAAAGCGATCAGCTTTTATGCTCAAAATAAAGGGCCGAAGGAGCGCGCAGATTACTCCCGAATCGGCACGCATTCCTAAATATCTGTCTACAATACGAGCAGTTTTTTGTAAGCTTGCAATTGAGACGATCAGAACCTCACGATATGGTAGGCAAAATCCTAATCAGGCCAGCGGCATCACTCTTCGACTTCGAGCAACTCCATAAAAGCTTCTTCGGGTACGGCACGTGAGAAATAGAAGCCTTGATACTCGTCACACTGACTACTAAACAAGGTATCGAGTTGGACTTTATTTTCAACGCCCTCCGCCACAATCTTCAGACCCAAGGTCTTGGCCATCGCAATGATCGCCATG
Source organism: Undibacterium cyanobacteriorum (assembly GCF_031326225.1). Lineage (GTDB taxonomy): Bacteria > Pseudomonadota > Gammaproteobacteria > Burkholderiales > Burkholderiaceae_D > Undibacterium > Undibacterium cyanobacteriorum. Next base: position 3,644,118 of record NZ_CP133720.1, read on the forward strand.
ACGATTGCCGTATCATTCGGATTGGTCGGCATATCGTTGATGAAAGATTTATCGATCTTCAAGCTATTTACCGGGAAGCGTTTTAGATAGGCCAAGGACGAATAACCCGTCCCGAAATCATCGATCGACAAGGTATAACCAGCAGCCTTAAGGCTATCCATATGGGCGATAGCCTGCTCGTGATTATTCATCACCATGCTTTCCGTAATCTCGAATTCAAGATCACTTGACGAGATTTCCCAAAAATCCACGACCTTTTGTAGCTCATCTAATAAGCCATTATCACTGAATTGCGCGCCAGAGAGATTAATCGCAATACGTCCAAACTTTTTCTTGGCCTGACGAAATTTGGCTACAGAGCCGCACACGGTTTCGAGTACTTGCATCCCCATCTTCCCAACCAAGCCGGCTTCTTCTGCGAGAGCAATAAACTCTGTCGGATAAATCAAACCATTTTCAGGATGTTGCCAACGAATCAGCGCTTCGGCACCGACTATCTTGCCGGTCTTCACACTCACCTTGGGCTGATAATGCACCACGAATTCTTGATTCTCAATCGCGCGACGTAACTGTGCTTCAAATGACAAACGTTCAATCGTATGAACGTTCATATTGGCATCGTAGAACTGATAATTATTTTTGCCATTATGCTTGGCACGATACATCGCGATTTCGGCATGCTTCATCAGGACTTGAGAATCAACGCCATCATCGGGATATATCGCAATGCCAATGCTGGCACTAATCTGTAGCTCCTGACCAGCGATTTCAAACGGTGTCGCCGCCGCCCGCAATAACCGCCCCGCAACATCGGTCAATTCACGTGGGCTCTTATACCGATCCAATAGCAGCATGAATTCATCGCCACCGACCCGAGCCAAAGTATCAGCTTCTGACAACTCAGCCTTCAGTCGATTGGCCACATCACGCAATACTTTATCGCCCTCTTCGTGATCGAAACTATCATTAATCGCTTTAAAGCGGTCTAAGTCGAGCAAGAGAACAGCCAAATGTGATTTACTATCTTCTGCATAGGTCAGCGCTTTCGACAAATACTGATTGAACAAGAAGCGATTCGGCAACTTCGTGATCTCATCATAATGCGCCAAGCGAATTGCTTTCTCCTCTGCCCGCTTGCCCTCGATCGCAATACTCGACACATCAGTCGCGATACTAATCAGGCTCAAGTCTTCATTGCTCAACGCCGCGGTCGATTCGGTGAATAGCGTAAAGGTGCCAAGGATCAGTCCTGTCTTACCCATGATGGGCCAAGAGCCAACCGCCGCATAATTTGCTAATAGTTTGCGTTGAACGATGAATTCCATTTCCGCGGCTTTTGGAATATCCGTCACCCAAACTGGCACAACTCCAAGGACGGCTTCACTCCACACACCATTACCTCGGCAAACCGGGGCTTCAGTCAATTGGCGACGTAGGATTTCTGGAAAATGATGGCCGATTGTCTGCGTGAACAGACGCTGATCCAAGGACAATAATTGAACGCCACAATGCCAATGAGGATTGTTGCGTTCGACGAAATGACAGGTATCAATCAAGATTGATTCAAGGCTTTCACTACTACCGATCAATTGCAGCAATTGATTTTGTCCTTGAAGCATACGCTCAGCATGTTTTCTCTGCGAGATGTCGCGCATGACACAGAAGACAATCGCCTCATTGGAAATCAATACGCGACTTAAAGTCACTTCACTGAACCAATCTTTGCCGCGGCGATGAGCAATCCATTCAAATTTTTGCACCTGTCCTTTAAATGCGAGGTCAACGAACTTCTTAATTGCTTCGGCTTTTTTCGCCGCGACTGTGGGCTGAGTGTAACGCCAATCCGCCGAAAATTCCCCGATGTCCAAGCTATACAGATCCGCTTTCACATCAACCGCTAGCATCTCCAAAGCGTTCTGATTACCGTCGACGAAATGATAGGATTTATCGATCAATAAAATGCCATCCTGCGCGTCTTGGAACAACAAACGGTAACGGCGTTCGCTATCACTGAGACGTTCGCGCGATAGTCGTAAATTGGTGATTTTCTTGTAGAGCAAGAATGCCAGCACAAGCGTGAAGAGAATGGTCAGAGCCGCCAAAATCACTTTCTGCTCAAACCGTTTTTTCCACTCCAACAAAATACTATCGAGATCACGGGCAAACGCGACAACTAAAGGAAAGTCGTTCATCTTCAGCATGGTGTATGCGAGACTTTGATCACTACTTAACACACTACTTTCAGCGCGACCGTTACTCTCCATTAAACTGTCAATCGCATCCGACACGATATTATCGGCATCATCTTTTTTGTATTGACTCTTCTCACTCATCGCTTGCACGATGACTTGCCCATCTCTATCGTATAAAGAAACTTTTGCTCCCGCATCTTTTGCAACGCGTTCGTAGAATTCTTGGAAATAGGCGAGGCTAATTTCGGCTTGCACCTGTCCTAGTAACTTGCTATTGGCATCATAGTAATTGCGTGCCAGCGGTAGGAAATTTTGGTTCGGTTTTTTTGCCGTAAACACTGCGCCTAGGACAAGTTCACGTGGATTAACATTCGGCTTATTCAAAGACTTCACATAGTCCTGATTCGAGAGGTCAATTGGCTCCACTGGAAAGCGCGCCGACGATGCCCACAACAAGCCCTTGGTATCGACGACGGAGAGTGCATGAATAAACGGAGAACCTCTGCGCTGAGCACTCAATACTTGACGCACACTGGCTTCATCACGCAAAACACTGTCACTCTGAGTTTGTAAAGCATCAGCCGCAGCAGAAATTTCGCGAGCAGCATCATTGAGCACACGATTAGCATGCTCTTCGAACATGCGGGTGTTGAGTAAGCTGTTTTTATTTGCCGCAGCGATCGTCAAACTACGATCCTGCTCGATCGACCACCAAGTCTGTCCGATGATGACCGCGATGATGACCAGAACGCAGGACACTAAAGCCCAAACGGGCACTTCCCACGCATCTGTTTTTATTCGATTGGGCATGTACTGCCTTTCTTATTGATGGAGCGATATCAAATACACACAAAGTGTATCACCGCTATTTATCTTCAACCAAGAAAAGCATGCAATGCGGCATGCAGTGCGTCTGCATTTCACAAACTCGGAAACTGCGCACATGCGAACGCGAAAGGGAGCTGGTCAACTGACCATGGTGTTTTTACTAATTAGTCGACACTTCGCACAGCTTTGGTGCAAGTGACAAAGAAAAAATGAAGCAGACCGATAGGCCGGATTCTGTTACGGCGCACAATATCGCTATTGCACGCTATGACAATCATTCCTCTAGGCGACGGATTGCTCCGCCGCTCAAGCTTTCTACCCGCACGCTCCGCGAGCCACATCACCGCGTGCCTATTTGAAATTGCTCCGGGTGGAGGTTACCGCGTTTCACCCTTCGTGGTTTAGTGCAGCTTGCGCTTTACTACGCCCCAAAGACTCGTCTCTGTGGCCCTATTCCTCGCCTTATACCTCCATGCGCTTTCGCCCACTTCAGCTTTCAGCGTACGGCCGTTAGCCGTCACCCTGCTCTATGGAGTCCGGACCTTCCTCTCGTCACGACGAAACCATCGTCACCAGCGATTGTCTAGTCTGCTTCAGGTGACATTGTACCAGCTACCGGGCTATCCACATAAAAAAACCGCCAGCAAAGCTTGGCGGTTTTCGATTTGTTTAACGACCGTAAGGGCAAAACTTATTCTTTTGAATTCAACATTTTGTGTTTCAAAGTTTCATCGGCTGGTTGATTGCCCAGCCAAATCTTCAAAACACCGTTGTAGAAATTCGGATCAGTAATATGGTCACCAATTTTCTCCCCGTTCAATTGGCACACAACGCCAGTACCAGGAACCCAATCAAACGTGAGCACGTCACCTTTTTTCAGCTTTGGTACGGTAGAAAACATCTTCCCGAAAGTCACCATCGCGCCGACCAAACGGGTACGCTCACTCGTATCGAGGTTGTTGCGCAATCCATCCAAGAAACGTTGACCAAGATCATCGTTGCTCAATTCACGCATCATGACCAGCGTCACGCGCTTTGCACCTGGCAAAGCCAAAACTTCTGGCGTCGTGGATTTCAATTCTGGAAGGTAAAGCGCGGCAACATACACTTTGAACACAACTTTGTAACGCACGCCGGCGCCATTCAATTTCAATGTTTGACCGCCAACCTGCACTGTGTCATCCAACTTAACGCCAGCAACAACCGTGTCTGCCTGCGCCGTTGCGACTGCCACCAAACTCAAGCCTAAAGTCAAACCTGCAACCGCAAACATCCGTGAAAATTTTTCAAGCAACTTCATAAGATCTCCTAATGATTCTGGGGTAACGATGCCAACACTGCATCCCTACGGCCTCATCGCGAATTACGAACGACCGTTTTATTTTGTGCGCTTCACATTAGAGATTATTTTTAGAGGGTGCAAGTCTAATCGACATGAAAATCAGCAATTTAGAAAGCAAATTCACACTTTTTCTTCAAAAAACAAGTTGCCAGAGTTTTTCTTTGCAATCTGCCTACTCAAGCGTTTAACTTTCCATGCCAAACCGACAAACTCAAGCACGTTCAATCGCCTTAACTCAATGCGGCCTGACTTCATTTTTGAGGGCCGCCAAGGCCATCTTCTCAACCACGCTTGGCATTAACAATTTAAGCCAACGTCCCAACTTTCCTTTCAAACTCATCACAACTTCACGCTGGCGCCGCTGCATGCCCGCGATGATCAGTCTGGCGCACGTCTCCACAGACATGGCACCATCTTCTTTCAAGCCACTACTGCCAGCAGCCTGCCCCTGAGCGTTATAGCCACGATGGCGAATTTGTGTCGCAACCACGCCAGGATAAGCCAAGGTCACGCTGACACCAGCGTCCCGCAATTCAGCACGCAAAGCTTCAAAAAATCCGTTCATAGCAAACTTAGTGGCGCTGTAGGCATTACGCCCCGGCACCCCCACCAAACCGGCTAAAGACGAGACGGCGACGATCTTTCCACGACGCTCCTTCAGATATGGCAAGGCCGCATGGGTACACCAAACACTTCCCCAAAAATTCACCCGCATCAGATCTTCATACCAAGCCAGATCTTCAACTTCGCTCAACAATGCTTGCGCCGACTTGCCTGCATTATTGATTAAGACATCTAATTGTCCATATTCGGTAATCGCGGTGGCGATTAAGCGTCGACACTCGGGCTCTAAGCTCACATCGGTCGGCACCACCAAACACGACGCTCCGCTATCACGGCATTGTTGCGCAACCTGCTCCAATAGTTGGGAATTGCGGGCAGCCAAAACCAAGGATACCTGTGCGCCATGTTTGCGCGCAATTTGTCGCGCCATCTCTGCGCCTATGCCGTCCGATGCACCGGTAATCACGATCACTTGCATTCTGAGTCCCCTATCCTTTTCATTTCGATTTGTTTTTATCTTGGCGAATTAGCTTGGCGATCTAACTTAACGATTTTTATTGCGGCGCAATAAAACCCACTCGTATTGAGCATACCACTTTCTCCATGAAGTCAAGTAGCTGATACAACTCAAACTTCCTTGTGGTAAAGCAGTGCATGGGCTGCACGAAGTGAGTCGAATCTGGTAGCTTTACGTTTTTCATTCCGTACAAGATTTTGAATAACATGCTTACTCCTCGCTCTGGTGGACAGTTAATCGTTGATGCACTCGAAGTGCATGGTGTCGATACAATTTTTGGTGTTCCTGGTGAGAGCTACTTGCCGGTGCTCGACGCCTTACACGATAGTTCGATCAAATTTATCATCAATCGCCAAGAAGGCGGTTCGGCATTTATGGCTGAAGCCTATGGCAAACTCACCGGCAAACCCGGCATTTGCTTCGTTACACGCGGCCCCGGTGCCACCAATGCTTCGATTGGTGTGCACACGGCGCATCAAGATTCAACCGCGATGATTTTATTCATCGGCCAAGTCGGGAACGATTTTGTCGAACGTGAAGCCTTCCAAGAAATCGACTATCGCCGCATGTATGGACCAATGGCAAAATGGGTGGCGCAAATAGACCGTGCGGATCGCATTCCAGAATACATCGCCCATGCCTTCCAAGTTGCCACCAGTGGTCGACCTGGCCCGGTTGTTTTGGCACTCCCTGAAGATTGTCTTTCGGCCGTCGCGAACGTCAGCGATACCGGTCATTACCGTGAAGTACAAGCTAGTCCTTCAAGCCTGCAGATTCAGCACATTAAAGATTTACTGAGTCGCGCCAAACGTCCATTCTTACTACTTGGTGGTGGCGGCTGGAGCCCTGCGGCATGCGAACAAGTCGCGCATTTTGCCGAACAAAATCATCTGCCTGTGGGTTGCGCATTCCGCTTCCAAGATTTGATGCCTAACCTTCATCCCAACTATGTTGGCGACGTCGGCATTGGGATTAATCCTAAGCTCGCGCAGCGTATCAAAGACGCCGATCTGGTGTTAGCGATTGGCCCAAGACTCGGTGAGATGACGACCAGCGGCTACACTATTTTTGAAGCCCCGGTCCCGAAGCAACACCTCATTCATGTGCATAGCGATGCCCTCGAGCTTGGTCGCGTTTATCAAGCGCAAACCATGATCAACAGCGGCATGAAAGAGTTTGCCCAAGTCCTCTCAGAAATGGGCTCACTGGCAAGTACCGAACAGGATAACTGGCGCGCACAATTGGCCTCCGCCAAAGTCGATCTCCAACAATGGCAACAAGAACCTGCTATTTTCAAACAAGAAAATGCGCCGCTCAATTTATGGCAAGTGGTGCAAGACATCAAAGCACAGTGCCCTGCCGACACCATCATCACCAACGGTGCTGGTAATTATGCAACTTGGGCGCATCGCTATTTCCCCTATGGTGGTTGGCGTACGCAACTAGCACCAACATCCGGCGCGATGGGCTACAGCGTACCGTCTGCCGTTGCGGCAAAAATTACAGCGCCAGAGCGGACCGTGATTGCTTTCGCAGGTGACGGCGAATACATGATGAATGGCCAAGAATTAGCCACGGCCGTTCAATATCGCGCTGGTGTCATCATCATCGTTTTCAACAACGGAATGTACGGCACGATTCGTATGCATCAGGAGCGCGAATTTCCCGCGCGCGTATCCGGCACCGAATTACATAATCCCGATTTCGCTGCTCTTGCACGCGCTTATGGTGGACATGGCGAAGCCGTTGAACATACTGCCGATTTCGGCCCTGCCTTGGCCCGTGCCATCGCTCATACGCAAGAGCATCAATTACCCGCACTAATCGAACTTCGCTATGACGGCAATTTGATTACACCGGGCGCGAGCCTGATGACCCTGCGTCAACAAGCACAGGCAGCGGGTAAGTAGTCAAACTTGGCCAGCGGTTAGATTTAGTAGCGAAGTATCGCCAAAAGAAAATGATCTCAAGTGATTTCCTCAGCCCAAAGTTCATCCGACAAGGTTTTTAAAAACGAGTTTGTGTGAACAAGAGCGACGGAAATCACAAAAGAGATTGCAATGAAAGGCAGCAAACCAAGATGAAACTCTCGTTCCATGGCGCAGACCAAAGTGTGACCGGCTCTTGCCATCGCGTGCAATGTGCAGGTAAGAACATCTTGATTGATTGCGGCCTGTTTCAAGGCAGCCGTGCACTGGCGGAAGACAATCAACAAGAGTTCGGCTTTGATCCTACCAGCATCGATTTCGTGTTGCTGACCCATGCCCACCTCGATCATTGTGGCCGTTTGCCACTCTTGGTGAAACGCGGCTTCCGAGGTGAGATCATCACCACCGCCGCCAGTCGCGATCTCGCGAAATTAGTGCTATTGGATTCAGCTCATCTACAAGAAGCGGAAGCGCGACGTCGCGAAAAACACTGGCGTCATCATGGATACGCACCCGCCCCTGCGCTCTACACACGAGACGATGTCGAACAGTGCCTCGCTTTATTCGGACGCACGGCACACTATCATCACCCCTTGCCCTTGGCTGCGGGCATTACGGCGCACTTCTATGATGCGGGACATATCCTTGGTTCTGCTAGTATCGCTCTCGAACTTGAAGAGGGAGATCACCGGCGTCGCATCGTCTTCTCTGGCGATTTAGGTAGTGATGGACGGGTAATTTTACGCGATGCAGAGCCGCCGCCTCCTGCTGACTTCGTTATCATGGAAACCACCTATGGCGACCGCTGTCATCGTTCTTTAGACGCCTCGGTAGCAGAGCTCTACGAGGTGATTCGTACCACCTTCAAACGCAATGGCAATGTCATCATTCCGACTTTTGCCTTAGAACGTGCACAAGAAATTCTGTGGTATCTGCGCGAAGGTGTGGAGAACGCTGTGCTGCCCGCGGGATTGCATGTTTTTTTAGATTCGCCGATGGCCATTTCAGCCACCGAGATTTTCCGCCGACATCCCGATTGTTATGACGAAGAGAGTGCCGCGCTCTTCGCACAACATCATGATCCTTTTACACTGGCCAATCTACATATCGTGCGCGATCTTGAAGACAGTATCGCCATCAATCAGATCAAAGGCGGCGCTGTGATTTTAGCGGGTGCTGGCATGTGCACTGGAGGGCGGATTCAGCACCACCTAAAGCATCATTTATGGGAACGTAATTCCAGCATCGTCTTCGTCGGCTTCGCGGCCAAAGGTACCTTAGCGCGGCAAATTATCGATGGTCAGGCACGCGTTCATATCTTCGGTGAGGACGTCACGGTCAACGCCGAAATTCATACGATCAACGGCTTTTCTGCCCATGCTGATCGCAACGAACTTTTGGACTGGCACCATCACCTCCACACACCTCATACTTTTCTGGTCCACGGCGAATACGAAGTGATGCAACAGTTCGCTGATGAACTCACACAAAGAACGCAAACACGTTGCTTCCTACCTCGCCTTGGCGAAGAGTTCGACCTGCTTGCTCTAGACTAAATATAGGTTGAATTTAGGGTAAAGAATAAGGCGGACTCAAAAACATTGGACCCGCCTTGTTGAAGAGAACCATGTGCGCCGTTAGCGGGCGCGATTTGAATCACTTCAAATCACGTCAAGTCACTTCTTCTGCAGCAAATCCATGAGCGCAATCACCGTGGTTTCCACCCCTGTCTTGACCGCTGGCTCAGCGCTAATTTTGAACAATGGGCTGTGATGGCTTGGCACTGGAGGGCCGCCCGCTTTCTCCGCTTCAAATGCCTCTTTCGGTGTTCCGCCTACTGAAAAGTAAACACTAGGAATGGTTGGCTTGGTGGTAAATTGCGGAAAATCTTCGGCCCCCATATCGAGACGTTGGTAGTTGGTATCAAAGATTCCAGCGCCCAATTTCTCAGTCCACGTTTTCTTTAAGCGCTTGGTCAATGCGATGTTATTCAAGGTCGGCGGCGCAGGTTCGCCAGAGATAATCACTTCAGGTAATTTATCCTCAGCGACACCCGCTGCCCGGGCTGTATTGATAGCAACGCGATTGATCGCATTCAAGAGCATCTCTCGCGTTTCAAAACTCTCATTTCTCACCGTGAGGCTCAGTTTGGCTTGGTCGCTGATGATATTACTCTTGGTTCCCGAGTGGAAACTGCCCACCGTGATCACCGCAGGATCGCGTGGCGCACGTTCACGACTAATAATTGTTTGCAGTGCCATCACGATCTGTGAACCAATCACGATTGGGTCACGTCCTCGGTGAGGGCTTGCACCATGCGCGCCCTGTCCATGCACGATGATATCGACCGTATCAACACCCGACCAAGGAGACCCTTCCACCGCATCAATCTTACCCGCCTCTACCGCGGCATTAACGTGAAAAGTAATCGCATAATCAGGTTGACCAAAACGCTTCCACAGCTGATCTTCCATCATAGCTTTGGCACCTGCTACGACTTCTTCAGCTGGCTGCCCAATCAACATCAAGGTGCCTGACCAATCTTTACGGCGCGCCGCCATTTGTTGGGCCGTACCCACCATGCTGGTGATGTGCACATCGTGGCCACATGCATGCATGACCTGCATTAAATTCCCTGCCATATCTTTTTGCATCACAGTCGAAGCATTCGGCAACCCTGACTTTTCTTGCACCGGCAAGCCATCCATATCAGCGCGTAGCATCACCAACGGGCCTGGTCCATTTTTCAATATCGCGACAACGCCTGTTTTACCTACATTCTCAGTCACCTCAAACCCAATCGCCCGCAATTCTTGCGCTAAACGTGCCGCCGTTCTAGTCTCGACAAAGGAGAGTTCAGGGTTGCGATGAAAGTGATCGAACAAAGCTCCTAGCTTCGCTTTGTAATCTTTATCAATGGACGATTTAAGATCTGCTTGACCGAACGCTGGCGACATCGAGCAGGTCATCAAGGCATACATAGAGTACTTCAGTAGTAAGGGTTTCATTCCTAGCTGTCCTTCCTTCATATAGTTCAATCACAGTTTCAAGGCTGGGCTCAGGTCTTGATCAAGAACGTGCAGGCAGCCGTAGCGGCTACGCTAACAGACTAAAACCATCAAGAAGAAAATTCTTTTGCTTTGGAGACCCAATTCAAGCGAAATTACAACAGACGATACGCGTTTAGCTTAGCGAAGCCAGTAAAATGAAGTGAAAAATAGAGCAAAAATGGGCTTTTGTCGCAAGTCGATATAGGGCAATAGAACGTCTCTCCTAGTACCGAGACTCACCTGCTGAATAACAAAGCCAGATCACGCGATGACCAATGCCAGCCACAACATGAAATTGAATGAGAAACCAGCGATTCCCAAAAGCATTTGGACCCTCGGCTTCGTGAGCCTCTTGATGGACATATCGTCGGAGATGATCCATAGCTTGCTGCCGGTCTTTATGGTTGGATCACTCGGCATGAGCGTGATGTTAGTGGGTCTATTGGATGGCATTGCCGAAGCGACCACTTTGATCGTCAAAATTTTTTCAGGTGCTCTCAGCGATCGGCTCGGCAAACGCAAAATTCTCGCCACCTTAGGATATGGTTTGAGCGCTCTTTCCAAGCCTCTATTCGCGCTCGCCACTAATTTCCCCATATTAGCAGTCGCCCGCATGGGCGACAGGATCGGTAAAGGGATTCGCGGTGCGCCGCGCGACGCCTTAATCGCCGATATCACACCACCAGAAATTCGCGGAGCCGCTTTTGGCCTACGTCAGTCCCTCGATACGATTGGCGCGGTCGGTGGTCCTTTGATCGCAACGGGATTGATGATCTTGTGGGCCAATGATTTCCGCTCTATTTTTTGGATTGCGGTCATCCCTGCTCTCGCCTCACTGTTGTTACTCATGTTTGGCGTCCAAGAACCGCGCACCAAAATAAAAAAAACGACTGCCTTTCCACTGAGCCGAGCACAACTAAATCTCCTTCCCCGTAGTTATTGGACCATCGTTAGCATCGGCGGTTTGTTCACTTTAGCGCGCTTTAGTGAAGCCTTCTTATTACTACGAGCGCAGCAGCTGAATGTGTCGATGTCCTTGGTTCCCTTGATCATGGTTGCCATGAACGCGGTCTATGCCTTAACAGCTTATCCCTTCGGCAAACTATCTGATCGAGTGAGCCCCTACACATTATTGCAATATGGTTTGCTCGTATTGATCGCCGCTGACCTTTGCCTTGCAAGCACTAACTCTCTCCTAGGTTTAGCTTGCGGGATTATTTTGTGGGGCATCCATATGGGGATGACCCAAGGCTTACTATCAAGCCTTATTTCTCAGTTCGCTCCAACAGATCTACGCGGTACCGCCTTTGGTATGTTCAATTTGGTCAGTGGTATTTGCCTACTTCTAGCAAGCTTTATTGCGGGTGCGCTATGGGAGACATTAGGTGCTCAAGCGACTTTTTGGGCTGGAGTGGCAATTGCAATCATCAGCCTTGTCGCCGTCGGCATCTTTGCCCGCAAGCACAAATGACAACTTAGGAATTCAATCGTTATCAAATACGACAGATGTCCGCCTGAGCGTCACCGCACCAGTGGCTAAGCCATTATTTTAAAGATAACAACACATTTCATACCAACGGCACGTCGCAAATCCGCCTCATTTTTCACCAGTTAACTTGCCTTGCGGAAAAAATAAGCACATGATAAATCGCATGATCCTTCGATTTACATCGATTTCAATCGAATCATAGACACGCTGTATTGATCAACATATGCGGCCCCAATCCTTCGTTGTCGAGCATCAGAGTGTCTTATTCAAACGCCCAGTGCTTTCATAGAAAAGGAGAAACATAATGATGCTGATCCGTTCTTGCTTCATGCACCTTAGCTCTCAACCGGATACTCCACTCCAGCGACCGACTTTCGCTCGTTTTACCAAGCTTGGTTTATTGGGCCTCGGATTGCTCTGTGGCGCTAACCTTCCCGCCTTTGCACAAGAGGCTAGCAGTGATTTCAAAGTCACAGGCTTTGTTTCAGTGGTCGGTGGTAAGGTGGTTAGCGGTGACAAAGATGGGGTTTCTATCCTGAGCGATAAATGCCCATGCTACACAGCTGATTGGGGAAATGCCGGTGTCTATCGCGACAATTTTTCTCTGAAACCTGAATCTCGCGCAGGCATCCAGCTCAATTACAAACCGACGGCAGATCTCAGTTTAGTAGGCCAGATCGTAGTACGTGGCACAGACTCCACACCCAACGTGCAGTGGGCATACGGTGGTTACAAATTGAACAAACATTGGGAACTGCAATTAGGGCGCAAACGCATCCCGCTTTACTACTATTCTGATTTTCAAGATATTGGTTTGTCTTATCCTTGGGTCTCACCGCCACCTGAATTATACGGTTGGGAAGTCACCAACTACAACGGCGGTAGCCTTCGCTATACCGATAGTTTCGGCGACACTAATGTCAGTGCCAGTTTCTTTGGTGGTGCTGAGACAGTGAAAGATCCGCGCTATTTGCAACTTTACTACCCGAACAAATCGGAAGTCTCATGGAAAAGCATCGTTGGCGGTGATGTCGAAATTAGTCACGGCGCATTGACCGTTCGCGGCGTGTACATGAACTCAACCGCAAACACGAAAGTCCCAGACTTGAGCATCAACGATAGCGCCAAGCTGAGTGCCTTCGGCCTTGCGATGAACTTGGACCTGGACCAATGGTTTATCTTAAGTGAGTTCACACAACTTGAACGAAAATTCAACGCAGACGGCTATTCCTATAAAGCTCCCGCGATGACAATAGGAGCTGGTGTACATTTAGGCGACTGGACCCCTTTTCTGAACTACGCGCAGTATAAAGAGTCGACAAGTGACGAAACAAAATATGCTCCACAGTCCTACAAGCGTCTCTCCCTGACACTGAAATACGATATCGACGCTAGCAGTGCGGTGAAAGCCCAAATTGATCGGCACACCGATATCACCAAGAATTTCGGCGGTAACGCAACCGTGTTCCGCGTCAGTTATGATCGCGTATTTTGAATAGGAGATCATCATGAAAACTTTCTTCAAACTCCTACTCAGTGTCACTTGCGTCAGTCTGATCGGAACGGCGCAAGCGCAGATCGCGGTGGTGGTCAGTGCCAAGAGCCCTGCTACTTCACTCAACAAAGAGCAAGCTGCAGCGCTATTTTTGGGGAAGTCGACCCAACTTCCAGGAGCTGGTGCTCCAGTTTTGGTAGATCAAGGGGAGGCTTCCGACCTACGCAAAAACTTTTACAGTAAAGTGGCAGACAAAACTCCCTCACAAGTCAAAGCTATTTGGGCTCGCTTGGTGTTTTCAGGCAAAGCAGCGCCACCAAAAGAAGCCCCCAGTACTGCGGAGGTGAAAAAATTGATCGCCGCGAGTCCTGATGCTGTCGGTTATATCGAAAAGAGTGCCGTTGATTCAAGCGTCAAAGTCATTTTAGAAATCGACTGATCAAGCTGAGGCTATGTACCTCACTTAAATTCATGTTGCAACTGTCCCCATAGCGAAGCAAGCAAGGTAGAATCTACGCTTTACTTGTTTGCCTAGCTAGGGACTACATGAATATTTCTCTCTTTTCTCCTTGTCGACTTGCCCTGCTCTCTGCATTCGGTCTAAGTATGATTGCTTCGAGCGCTTCTGCCGCTACCGACTTCAAAAATCTCAAAAATCTCAATCAAAGCGAATTCAATCAACTCGCCAAAGATTTCTCTGCTGCCGGCAGCTACAAAGCGATTACTCCCGCGACTCCTTTGGGAATTACCGGTTTTGATCTCGGAGCTGAAGTCAGTTTCACATCGCTGAACAATAACCAAGTGTGGCAAAAAGCAGGTGCAGATATCAGCACCCTTCCCATGCCAAAACTTCATATCACTAAAGGACTTCCCTTCAATATTGATGTTGGCGCCTCCATGGTCAGTGTGCCTGACTCTGACATTAAGTTAATGGGCTTCGAAGCGCGTTATGCATTACTCGAAGGCAGTGCCGCGACGCCAGCGCTCGGTGTGCGCGCTGCGTACAGCAAATTGTCCGGTGTCGATCAATTAGACTTTAATTCAAAGAGCCTCGAGTTGGTCGTTTCCAAAGGCTTCTTGATGGTGACACCGTATGCAGGCGTTGGACGCGTCTGGGGCAAAGTGACGCCGCGTGTCGGCTCATTGCAAGCGCAATCACCGACTGCGAGCAAAGTCTTCGCTGGTGTCAACGCGAACTTTGGCCTGTTTAATGTAGCGGGCGAACTTGATCGTATCGAGAGCAATCAAACGGTCAGTGTCAAACTAGGTTTTCGCTGGTAGAACGATGATCGCGCACATGAGGTAATCGATACGATGTCCAAGCTTGAGATCCATTTTGAGTTAGTTGGCGAAACCTGTGCTTGCCTACAAGCACGTCCAGAAAGAGGTTTGAACTACACCACTCCGGATCTCGATCTTCAGCGAAAAATCTGGCATCTTGCACAGCAATTGCGTCAGCAATATAGTTGCCGCGACATCGTACCGGGCATGAATAATCTGACGGTGATTTTTGACCCTAGCCAAGATGAGGGCGAACTATGGCTAAGCCGTTTACGCCAACATTGGAATGAGGCAAAAGCGACGAATTTTCAGCAACGTAGAATTGTCATTCCTACCCATTACGGTGGTGATCACGGTCCCGATCTTCAGGTGGTGGCGGAGCATGCTGAACTGAGTCCACACGAAGTCGTGCGCCTGCATAGCGAAGCCCACTACACCGTTTATTTCCTCGGTTTCCAACCCGGCTTTGCTTACATGGGCGGACTCCCGCAACGTTTGACTTGCCCACGTCGCGCCGAACCTCGCTTACTTGTACCAGCAGGATCGGTCGGCATTGGTGGTAGCCAAACGGGGATTTACCCAAGTCAAAGCCCTGGTGGTTGGCAACTGATTGCTTGGACCTCGATCACTTTATTCGATCCTAGCCTCGCGGCTCCAAGCTTACTGATGCCGGGCGATCTGGTGCGCTTTTCCGTGGAGAGCTGCGATGTTTGAGTCATCACCTCAGATCGAGGTCTTACAGGCAGGTATTCAAAGCACAATACAAGATCTAGGGCGCTTTGGGCATCGCCATTTGGGTATTTGCCAAGCCGGAGCACTCGACGTACCCGCCTTAATGTTGGCCAACACCTTGCTGCATAACCCCGTTGATGCCGCTGGCATCGAAGTTAGTGTCGGCCCCTTCGCGCTGCGATTTCGACAAACAACTTGGTTCGCCTTGAGCGGAGCTGATTTCGGCGGCCAGCTCGATGGCAAACCCGTTGCACCAGGCTGGCGATATCAGGCGCATGAAAATCAAGTACTCACGCTACATGGTCCACGCCGCGAATGCCGCGCCTACTTAGCCCTCGAGGGAGGGATCGATGTACCCATCATCCTCGGTGCGCGCGCCACCGATTTGCAAGCACACTTTGGCGGCATGCATGGTCGCGCATTGAGAAAAGGCGATATCCTTTCTCTATTTGAGAGCGGGTCTTTACCCACGCCATCAACTAAAAAAATCAAAAGCATCGGTGTCCAACAACGTAAATGGACACCAGAAATTCGCGCCGTGGTCGGGCCGGAATTCCAGCAATTTAGCAAAAAAGCCCAGCACGATTTTTGGCATCATGCTTGGACCGTCACCAACCAAAGCAATCGCATGGGATTTCGCTTGCAAGGCAATCGCTTAGACCGCCACAGCAAACAAGAATTGTTCTCTCACGGAGTCACGCCAGGCATGATACAAGTGCCACCGAATGGACAACCGATTGTGTTACTTGCCGACGCCCAAACTACTGGCGGCTATCCCCGCATTGCCTGTGTGATTGAAGCGGATCTATGGAAAATAGCGCAAACTCCGATCGGTAAGAGTTTCTGTTTTATCCGTACTGAACTCAGCACTGCACGCGAATTGGCATGCCAAGCAAGGCGTGATCTACAATTGATTACACAACAGCTACAGCGCTACGCTTAGGAGTTCGACGATGGTGCAAGCTCGAACATCCATTGATTTAAACGCTGACCTCGGCGAAGGTGGTTTGTATGATGCGCAAATGCTGTCTTTGGTCAGTTCAGCCAATATCGCTTGTGGCGGGCACGCCGGTGACCTGCAAACGATGCGCACCGCCGTATCTATCGCCCAAGAAGCTGGCGTCGCCATCGGAGCGCACCCAAGCTATCCAGATCGAGAAAATTTTGGTCGCAAACTCATGTCCATCCCTGCAGAACAACTTTTACCTGAGTTGAAGCGTCAAGTTGAATCCTTGCAAAATGTAGCCGACTCGCTGGGCCAAAAGCTAAGTCATATCAAGCCACATGGTGCGCTCTACAATCAAGCAGCGTTTGACACTGAACTCGGTGAGCTCGTGATTCGCCTGGTGCAGGAGATCGATCCCAGCCTACATTTAATGGTACTGGCGGCGAGCCCTTTGGCCAGACGTGCGCGTTTGGCTGGCATCAACGTAATTGAAGAAGCCTTCGCCGATCGTGCCTATCGTAGTGATGCGAGCTTAGTACCACGGACCGAACTTGGTGCGGTACTGGAATCACCCGACCTTGCCGTCGCTCAGTGCATCCGCCTCGTACGCGAAGGTCAAATCCTAAGCATAAACAAAGTTCTGGTGCCAGTATCTGCCGATAGTATTTGCGTTCATGGCGATGGTATCGAAGCATTCAATGTGCTCAAACAGGTTCGAGAAGCGATACTCATAATGGGTGTCAGGATCGCACCGCACCATCAACACGATGAATCGACCAAATGAACCCGTTCAAAATCCGGTCACTCCGACCACGAATAACGCACCAAGAAAATATTGAAAGCACTTGAGGAGACACAACATGGATGCGCATATCTTGCTACCCCTGATCGGCATACCCATTATCGTGTTTGGGTTCGCTTTCCGTTTTAATCCACTGCTCGTCGTCATCGCCGCTGGTGTAGTGACAGGTCTAGCAGTCGGCATGGACTTTCTCACGTTGCTCGAAACCTTTGGCGAAAAATTTATGAATAGCCGCCAAATCGCCTCCGTGATTTTGATTTTTCCCGTCATCGCTCTTCTAGAAAGATTCGGTCTAAAAGAGCGCGCTCAGGCCTGGATACGCAGTATTCGCAGCGCCACCACGGGACGTATTTTGATGCTGTATTTGGTGGTACGGCAATTCACGTGTGCACTGGGTCTCACTAGCCTCGGGGGCCACGCACAAACGGTACGCCCATTGCTGGCTCCCATGGCAGAGGGCGCCGCTGCACACCAATACGGCGACCTACCTCAAGACTTACGCGAAAAGATCGCAGCACATGCTGCTGCCGTCGACAATGTCGCGCTCTTCTTTGGCGAAGATATCTTTATCGCATTTGGCGCGGTACTGCTGATGACGAACTTTTTGAAAGAGAATGGCATTACGAATGTTGAACCGCTACATATCGGTTTGTGGGCGATCCCCACGGCGATCTGCGCGCTGACCATTCACCTGTTCCGCTTGGCATTGTTGGACGGGCAAATTGCCAAAGAGATTGTCGTCCATCGTGAGACCAACGCCGCCCCAAAAGAGGTGCAGGCATGAACAGCTTCATCAGCATTGATGTGGTGTTTTACTTGGTCGGCGCGCTGCTGTTATCGGTCGGCGTCATGAACGCCGCCGATGCCAGCAACCCAAAGCGCTGGACTACCGCCCTCTTCTGGTCTCTATTTAGTGTCGGCTTTCTGTTTGCTGACTTGATGCTGTGGGGACTCGGTAAAGCACTTACCTATCGCATCATCGGTGGCATCGTGATGCTGCTAGCCTTATTCGCTGGCTTCAATCTGCTCGGAAGCGGAGGGCAAGTCATTGACCTCAGTGCCGAGAAAAATGAGCACGCCGAACGACTCGGCAATCGCTTGTTTTTACCCGCAGTTTTTATTCCTATTATTACCGTCCTCTTAACCCTATTCGGCAAGAACATCACCGTCGGTCAAATGCCTTTGCTTGACCCAAAGAATCTCACGCTAGCCTGTCTTGCACTGGCTTGCGCTCTGAGCTTGACCTTCGCATGCTGGACCACTAAGGCGCATCCGTTCACGGCCGTACGCGAGGCGAGACGCTTAGTCGACGCAGTTGGATGGGCACTCATCCTCCCCATGATGTTAGCCATGCTCGGCGGCGTGTTCGTGGTCGCCAAAACGGGAGGCTCTATCCAAAGTTTGGTCAGTGCAATGGTCAATCCTGAGAGTCGCACTGCGCTAATCATCATTTATGCGCTTGGTATGGCGATTTTCACCATGATTATGGGGAATGCTTTTGCGGCATTTCCAGTGATGGCAGCAGGGATCGCGCTGCCTTTTCTAATCCTCGGACATGGCGCGAAACCAGCACCTTTACTTGCTCTTGGGATGTTATCTGGTTATTGCGGAACGCTCATGACGCCGATGGCCGCCAATTTCAATATCGTGCCTGCCGCATTGTTAGAACTGAAAGACAAGTACAAGATTATTCGATATCAAATTCCAACCGCGCTTGGCGTGTTAGTCTGCAATATCGTTCTCATGATCTTCATCGTTTAAAAAAAATGCCTATGGCTCGTATTCTCCTCACTGGCTTTGCGCCATTTAACAACGAAACAACGAACCCCTCATGGCAGGCAGTTCGTCAATTTGAAGGTAAACTAAGCAACAACGGAAGCCCCATCTTCGTTGCAGAATTGCCTTGTGAATTTCATCGTGCCACAGAAGAACTAGTCAGCTTAATCGAACGACATCAATGTGACATTGTGCTGTGTGTCGGGCAAGCGGGTGGTCGCGCTGAGATCAGCCTCGAACGCGTCGCTATCAACATGGATGATGCACGCATCCCTGATAATCGAGGTCAACAACCGATTGATCGTCCCATCGAAGCACATGGTCAAGCCGCTTACTTCAGCACTCTCCCAATCAAAGCCATCGTGCATTGCTTGCGCCAATCTGGAATTCCTGCGCATGTTTCGAATACTGCGGGCACCTATGTTTGCAATCACCTGTTTTATGGACTGATGCATTACGCCGCTCGCAACGAACAAATTTGGCGCGCAGGATTTATCCACATTCCTTATTTGCCGGAACAAGCCATTGCGCATCCGGGCGCTCCAAGCATGTCACTCGACACCTTGGTGAGCGCTCTCGATAAAGCCATCGAAACCTGCCTTGAGCAAGGTCAAGATCTGCATTTCGCAGACGGAACACTAAGCTAGTGTTAATTTACATGTAAGTAAAAAAAGTGATGTTTTTTGGAAACTTATTTCCCAAATGAACGTATTTTCCTGTGTCTGCTGCAAAAACTTGTTTAAAATCTTTTGACACACCCGTCGCTGTTTCCCTCGCCACAGAGTGACGCGACGCAGCAGCAAGATTGTAGAAGTAAATCGAAAGCACGCAAGTACCATCGCGACGCCAATGCACGCAGCGGACTTGCTGAACACATCAATTAGGATGGGTAACATGCAAAATGATTTTTTTCGGCGACCAGTTTTTGCGTATGTCACAGGAGGTCTTATCTGCCTCCTTTCTTTCATGCTCGCTTGGCAACAAGCCAGCCTACTCAGTTTTTCCTTGTTCTTTGTGGTCGCCATCGCCACGGTTTTACTCGTAGCTACCTTACTACGCAGTTTCGCTGTACAAGCCAGTCTAGAAGGCGACGATACAAATCTGCAGCGCGATGCAGAACTCGCTCATCGTCTTAGTGAATTATTACAGAACATTCTTCCACTTTGGAATTCACACGTTGAGACCGTCAAAACTCATTCGGAACAGTCGGTTCACCAGCTCATTCTCAGTTTTTCGTCGATGGTTAGTGAATTTGACAAAGCAGGTTTCGGTGGAGTCAGCAATATCGAACTCAACACATCAAAAAATTCAGACGCCACCATCACTCTGCTTCAGCTTTGCAAAAAAGAGTTAGCCCCTGTCATCAACTCGCTCTCGCAAATGATCGACAGCAAAGATGACTTGCTCAACTGTATTCGGGACCTTGCCAAGTCCACTGCAGATATGAATAGCATGGCACACGAAGTCGGCCAAATCGCGGCGCAAACGAACCTACTAGCGATTAATGCAGCAATCGAAGCAGCTCGTGTCGGTATCCAAGGTCGAGGATTTGCCGTAGTTGCAGATGAAGTCAGAAAACTCTCGCACCTCTCTGCAGAAACCGGCAAACGTATGGCGGAAAGGGTCGAGCATATCTCGCAAGTCATGAAGGTTGCACTTTCTGCAGCAGATCGCTCCGCCATTCAAGATAAGAGAGTATTGGAAGTATCTGGAGCGGTCGTACGGGATGTTCTTTCGCACGTTGAGACCATGGGCGATGCGGCCGAAGAAATGCGACACCATGGCAACGTGATTCGCAGTGACATCGAAGACCTCCTAGTAACCTTGCAGTTCCAAGATAGGATTAGTCAAATTTTGCAGGTTGTCATGCGTGACATCGCCAAGCTTCAGAAAACGGCAGCGGAACTCGACCGCGGAACCCTACCAGATACCTCGACTTGGCTCGAAGAGTTACAGAATACCTACACCATGCATGACGAACACCAAAATCATGGCACACGTGGTGCGGCTGCATCCAATAACGAATCTGAAATCACTTTCTTCTAGCACAGCAGAATATCAACACCAGCAACACAAGAGTCACGCATCTTTGCAGCAAGTAAGACTGGCATTCAATCTTTTTGAGGATATTGGAGCTGTTTGTGTTAGAAACGCCCAAAAAACCGCGCATCCTTATCGTTGAAGACGACGAATTGGTCGCGATCTTTATTCAGCTCAAGCTCGAGCTGTTCGGCTACCAGACCATCGGACAAACCGCACGTGGTGAAGATGCGGTCGAGATGGCAACCGAGTTGCGTCCCGACCTAATTCTAATGGATATCCAGCTTGCAGGAGCGATGGATGGCATTACCGCGGCCGAACAAATTCGAGCGCAACTTACGCTCCCAGTAGTCTTCTTAACTGGCAATAAATCGGAATCCGATTTCAAACGTGCTACACAGGCGAATGCCTTTGGCTACATCGTCAAACCCTTTTCCGATCAAGAGCTGCGCGCTGTGATCGAAATGGCGTTGTACAAACATCAGGCAGAGCAGCGTTTACAAATTAGTGACTTAGCGCTCAAGGCGATTTCACAAGGCGTGATCATTACCACACCAGATCAAAAAATTGTCTCGATTAACCAAGCGTTTACCGATCAAACCGGCTATAGCTCAGCCGATATCGTTGGTTTGACCTGCCGGATTTTACAAGGGCCAGCGACCAGCCCGGCGAGTCGCCAAGCGATTCGCGAGGCCATTCAAAACGGACAATCATACTTTGGCGAAATTCTCAATTATCGCAAAGATGAATCGATGTTTTGGAATGAATTGTCGATTACACCGGCCTTCGATGATCAAGGGCAACTCACACATTTCATCGGCATTACACGTGACATCACAGAGCGTAAAAACACACTCGAAGCTCTACAGCAGAGTGCGCATGACCTGTTAGAAGCAGAAAAGTCTTCGCATGTTGGACATTGGGTTTGGGATTCTTTGACCAACCGTATAAGTTGGTCTGAGGAGATGAAGCGTATTTGGCAACGAGACCCATGCGAGTTCGATGGCGATATCATGCAGATGATACAGCACACCGTGGTCCCTGAAGATCAAGCAGCTGTTATCGTCACTTGTAAAGAGGCATTCGAAGATCGCGAACATTACGAGCCTTTTGAATATCGCATCGTGCTTCCCGATGGCAGCATTCGCAATATCTGGGCCAAGACGGGGCGCAAACAACGAGACGCTCGTGGTCACATCAAACGTTTAACGGGAACGGTGCAAGACATCACAGAGCGTAAACGTTCTGAAGAAGAACGGCGGCTCAACCACGCACGTATTGAACAAGCGTTTAGCAATTCACCGATCGGCATGGCCCTGATTGATATCGAGGGCAAAGTCCTACGTGTCAATCGCGTCCTCTGCAACATGTTCGGTTACAGTGAAGACGAACTATTGAAGCAAGATTGGCGCAAATTTACTCATCCCGATGACGTCAACGCGGACAAACAGCAAGCGCAACAGCTTCTTAAAGGCGAAATCGAAAACTACGAGGTTCACAAGCGCTATTACCATAAAGATTCGACTTTAGTTTGGCTACAACTGAACGTCTCTTTAGTGCGAGATGCGTTCGGTGTACCAGTCAACTTTGTCACGCAAGTTCAAGACATCACACAACGCCTCACTAATGAAGCGCAACTTAATCAATTGTCGCAAGCCGTCGAACAAAGTACTGAAGCGATCATCATCACCGATGTGATTGGGAAAATAGAATACGTCAATCAAACCTTCGTCACTAAATCTGGTTACGAAAAAGCCGAGATTATTGGTCGCTATCCGAATATTTTAAATTCCGGAAGAACGCCAAAAGACGTCTTCGCCACGCTCTGGAAAACGATACGCGCCGGTGACACCTGGAAAGGTGAATTGATCAATAAACGGAAAGATGGCAGCCTGTCAGTGGAATATGCCACGATTTCGCCGCTACGCCAAAGTGATGGAACGATCACTCACTTCGTCTCGACCCAAGAAGATATCAATGAAAAGAAAAAGCTGGCGGAAGAGCTTGATAAACATCGCCATCATTTAGAAGAATTAGTCGAAAGTCGTACCCAAGAACTGGCAGTTGCGCGACAACTTGCTGAAGCTGCCAATCGCGCCAAGAGCAACTTCATCGCCAATATGAGTCACGAAATCCGAACACCGATGAATGGTGTACTCGGCATGACCTATTTGGCATTAACAAGCGCCACCGATCCTAAGATTCGCGACTACCTACAGAAAATCCATTTATCAGGTCAACACCTGCTTCATATTGTCGATGACATCCTCGATTTCTCGAAGATCGAAGCAGGAAAGATGACCATTGAAGGCGTTGATTTTAGTCTTGAAGAACTGATGAACAAATTGTTGACGATCATGAACACCAAAGTGGCAGGTCGTCGCCTCAGTTTGTCAGTCAACATCGCGTCCGATGTCCCAATGCACATGCATGGCGATCCACATCGGCTGAGTCAAATCCTCATTAACTACACCAACAATGCCATTAAGTTCACCGAACAAGGTGAAATTAAAGTGCGCGCCAGCAAAGTACAAGACACGCCCAGTGGTTGGTTGGTTCGTTTTGAAGTGGAAGACCCTGGCATCGGTATGACGCCAGAGCAGCAAGCAAAACTCTTTCAATCGTTCGAGCAGGCCGATAGTTCAACCACCCGCAAATATGGCGGCACTGGGCTGGGGCTAGCGATCAGCAAACAACTCGCCATTTTGATGGGGGGCGAAGTCGGGGTGCAAAGTCAGCCTGGTGTGGGCAGTACATTCTGGTTCACCGCGATGCTGGAGCAAAGCAAAGGCCATGTGATTGAGAAAACCGTCACAGGATCTCAACAAAATCCGCTGGCTCGCCTCAAACGTGTTAATCAAACCGATCATCCAGTCAGAGTGCTCCTAGTTGACGATAATGAATTTAATCAACAAGTTGGTACCGAATTACTTGAGTCTTCGAAATGTTTAGTCAGCGTTGCGGGTGATGGACAACAGGCGGTCAACGCCATTTTTGATAATGATTTCGATTGTGTATTGATGGACATTCAAATGCCTATCATGGATGGCTTGGAAGCGACCCGTCGTATCCGTGCCAATCCCAAGTATGCACAATTACCCATCATTGCAATCACCGCCAATGCTATGAATGAGGATCGAATTCATTGCCTGTCCGCTGGCATGAACGATTTTATTCCTAAGCCATTCGCACCTGATATTCTGTATGCCACCATCCTGCGTTGGATTAGTGATCACACCGACGAAATCGTTTTACCCGAAGAGATCAGCGAACAAGCTGAAGTGCCAGTACTGCCTAATCTCTCCATCGATCTGTCCGTGTTAGCTGGTTTAGTCGGTAATGCCCCCGATAAAATCGGAAAATTCGCACTCAAATTTCTCGATTCCGCCCAACGCAGCATGCTGGAAATCAAAGAGGCACGTGCAGCGGATGATCTGGCGGGACTATGCGCACTAGGACATCGATTGAAATCCAGTGCGCGTACGGTTGGCGCTGGTAAGTTCGCCGATCTATGCCACGCTCTGGAGCAATTGAAATCTGGTGGTAGTCTTGAAGATGCAGATCGCATTCTCGAACAGCTGGAACCGATGTTAGGTATCATCGAAAAAGAAATCGCAGCATACCTCAACCCAGTTGATCCCCCAGCAAACGTTATCACCAAAACAGAGCCAAGCAAAGTCGAGACTGAACGCGCCCCTACACCAATCAAACTCAAACCCAACCTGCACGTGGTGGTCTTAGAAGATGATCGCATCGATATGGAAATTGTGTGCACGAGCTTGCGCAAGTTCGGCATTACCCACATTTCGACCTGCACCGATGGCAATCAAGCCTTGGCAGTGGTACGAACTTACGAACCCGATATCATCATCTGCGACCTGAACATGCCAGGCATGGATGGCATTAGTTTCCTGCGTTTTGCCGCCGAACATAATTTCAGTGGCGGCGTCGTCATCCTGAGTTCGGTTGACCGTAGCGTGATGAAGGCGGCTGAGAATCTTGTCAAAGCTTATGGCCTGCAACTTCTTGCCTCGATTCGCAAACCCTTAAACGAAGGTGAGATGCTAGAAGCTTTAGCCAAACAAGCCCCCTCGACTGTTGAACATCATCGCATGTCAAAAGTCGCTGTACTGTCCTTGCAAGAGCTACAAAAAGGTTTTGCCGACGATTGTGTTGAAGTGTTCTACCAACCGAAGATTTCGATTGCAACCAAACGAGTGATCGGCGCCGAATGCCTCGCCCGTTGGCGCCACCCAGTGCGTGGCTTGCTCGGCCCAGCAGCCTTTATCTCCGTGCTTGAGACTCACGGACTGATCGATGTGATGACCAAGGTCATCCTTGAAAAGAGCGCAGCCCAACTCAGGAAGTGGTACAACCTAGGCCATCAATTGAAGTTGGCGGTGAATGTCTCCATGGATAATTTGAATCAACTCAACTTACCGGAAGAATTTGAATCGATTGTACAAGCGGTTGGTGTACGCCCTTCGCAATTCATTCTCGAGTTGACCGAAACTCGCTTGATGGAAAATCTTACCGTCAGTCTAGAAATTTTGACACGCCTGCGCCTGAAGGGCTTTGGCTTATCAATTGATGACTTTGGCACCGGCTTTTCCACCATGGAAAACTTAAAACAATTGCCGTTTACTGAATTGAAGATTGATCGTGCCTTCGTCAATGGTGCAGTCCAAGACGAAGCAGCACGTGCGATTTTGAGCTCAAGTATTCAGCTCGGAAAAATCTTCCATCTTAACTTGGTCGCAGAAGGGGTGGAAACACAACAGGATTGGGACCTGATTGCGGAGTCGGGTTGCGATGAAGTGCAGGGTTACTTCGTTGCGCAGCCGATGCCGCCCGACCAATTCATAGAATGGAAAATCGACTGGGAGAAAAAAATGCGGAGAGAGAATTTACGTTCCACTTCAGGCGAGATGTAAAGTCGTTAATCATTTTTTAAGGATAGGCCGCTATGAGCAATACCAACCCTAAGTACCAAAATCTCAGCGTATTGATTGTTGATGATGATGAATTTCAAGTCGATTTCGTATCCGACTTGCTCAATGATTTGGGTATCTCGCGCGTCATTACTGCCAACGGCGGCAAAGCAGGCCTGAAGGCTTTCGACTCCGCCGGACAAAAGCCTGACCTTCTGCTGTGTGATATCCAAATGCCGGACATTGATGGTTTCGAATTCATGAAAGCCATGGGTGAGCGTAAATTCTACGGTGGAGTGATTCTGATGTCGGGACAAGGCTCGCGCGTCTTATACTCGGCTTCATTGGTGGCACAACTCTCGCGACAAAATTTCCTTGGAAACATAGAAAAACCCGTTAACAAACGAGATATCGCCGAGAAAATCGACCAAATGTTGCAAAATCAATAGAGTGATTACACCAAAATACCGCTTTTTTAGCCCGTAGGCGCCAAACTGCGGGGAAACCTTGCAGCTTTGCCGCCAAAGGCCGTGAAATCTCTTCACATTGTCTTATAATGCCCGCACTTTAACGCGGGCATTTTTTCTTCCTTTTCCTTTTTATTACTTCTGCGACCATGAATATTCTGCTTTGGTTAGTCGTTTTGTATTGGATTATTTCGGTGGGTATCGGCTTGTATGCCGCGAGGTATGTGAACAACTCTAAAGACTTCGCCGTCGCTGGTCGCTCTTTACCGATGTATATCGTCACTGCGACGGTATTCGCAACTTGGTTCGGTTCCGAGACGGTTTTGGGAATTTCTTCAACCTTTGTCAAAGAAGGTTTGAAAGGTGTTGTTGCAGATCCGTTCGGATCATCACTTTGTTTGATCTTTGTCGGTCTCTTTTTTGCCCGCCCGCTCTACAAAATGAATTTGTTGACGATTGGTGATTACTATCGCAACAAATATGGTCGTACCGTCGAGGTCTTGGTTTCCCTTTGTATTGTGGTCTCTTACCTCGGTTGGGTTGCCGCCCAAATCAAAGCATTAGGGCTTGTTTTTAGCGTCGTTTCTGGCGGTGCGATCGACATGAACACCGGTATGTTGATCGGTGCTGGCAGCGTCCTGATCTACACCTTGATGGGTGGCATGTGGTCAGTCGCGATCACTGACTTCTTGCAAATGATCATCATCATGATCGGTATGCTGTACATGGGTTGGGAAGTTTCGGGCATGGTTGGCGGCGCAAGTCATGTCGTAGAGCATGCGGTACAGGCTGGCAAAATGGAGTTCTGGCCGGCCCCTACTTCGCGTGAAGTACTGTGGTTCTTCGCCGCTTGGATCACCATGATGCTGGGTTCGATTCCACAACAAGACGTATTCCAACGCGTCGCTTCCGCCCACTCCGAAAATGCGGCGGCCAACTCTGCGGTCTTAGGTGGTAGCTTGTATTTCGTGTTCGCCTTTATCCCGATGTTCCTAGCTTACTCGGCAACTTTGATCGATCCTAAGATGGTGGAAAGCTTGATCGGCACTGATCCACAAATGATCTTGCCGACGTTGATCATGACAAAAATGCCATTATTGGCGCAAGTTATGTTCTTTGGTGCCTTGTTATCGGCGATCAAGAGCTGCGCTAGTGCAACATTGCTGGCGCCATCGGTGACATTCTCCGAAAACATTTTGAAGCCACTCTTCAAGCATCAAAGTGATCGTCAATTCTTGTTCATGATGCGTATTGTGGTGCTCGTGTTCACGGCGATTGTGACCTTATTTGCCATGAACACTGAGGCAAGTATCTACAAAATGGTCGAAAATGCTTACAAAGTGACTTTAGTTGCCGCTTTCGTTCCGCTCACCTTCGGTTTGTATTGGAAACCAGCAACATCGCAAGGCGCACAATTATCCATCGCGCTTGGACTAATTTCTTGGATTACGCTCGAAGTCGTTGCACCAGAAGGCTACTGGCCACCGCAATTGGTCGGTGTCTTAATGAGCTTGACCGGCATGATCCTCGGTTCATTATTGCCGCAAGTGGTCGGCAAGCACCACAGAAAACATGCATAAAACATCATTTTTCTGAATCAAATACGGGCTTTTGCGGCATCGCACACAAATCTGCAAAAGCCCTTCAAAAACCATTATAATTCAGCGTTTTACAAGCTTTTTACTGGGACTTTTGAAATGCCTATCTACGCGTATCGCTGCGAAGCATGCGGCTTCGCCAAAGATGTTTTGCAAAAAATGTCGGATGACCCGCTAACGGTCTGTCCTGAATGTCAACAAGCCAGTTTTAAGAAACAAGTGACTGCAGCGGGGTTTCAATTAAAGGGCTCCGGTTGGTATGTGACTGATTTCCGTGGTGGTTCAGCGGGCGCGAGCGCAACTGGTGCAACTGGTGGCGCAACGGCAGAAGCCAGTAAACAAACTACCGAAACCACTGCGACGCCAGCCGACTCTGGCTCAAGCAGCGCCGCACCGGTCTCCAGCACCGCGAGCAACGAAACCAAAGCGGCCTGAGTCAAATTGAATGGGAACCATGCGTAAATATTTCATTACAGGCTTGCTGATCTTAGTCCCCTTGGCGATTACTGCCTGGGTGCTGCACGCCGTAATTTCGACCATGGATCAATCGCTACTCTTGCTACCTGCACAGTGGCGCCCAGAAAACCTATTCGGCTTCAAAATTCCAGGCTTGGGTGCTGTGCTGACGGTGTTGATTATTTTCGTCACTGGTTTGCTGACAAAAAATTTTGTTGGTAAATACATTGTCAGCCTCGGCGAAAAAGCGCTACACCACATTCCTATTGTCAGCTCGATTTATTCGAGTGTGAAGCAAGTATCCGACACTTTGTTTTCCTCGTCTGGCAACGCATTCAGTAAGGCCTTATTGATTCAATACCCGCGCGAAGGTTCGTGGACCATCGCATTTTTGACAGGCAAACCAGGTGGCGCAGTCGCTAAGCATCTTGATGGCGAATACTTGAGCGTGTACGTACCAACTACACCCAATCCTACTTCTGGCTATTTTTTGATGATCCCTAAAAAGGATGCCATCGAATTAGATATGAGCGTTGATACGGCGCTCAAATATGTGGTCTCTATGGGTGTAGTAGCACCTGAAATGGCTGCGGAAGCAAAAAAAGCAGACGCTGCCAAACAAAGCAATACGAATAATGTAAATAATTGAAGCCCGGGCGTCACGCACCGGGATTCATCTTCACCCCCCTCCCCCTGCCCCGCCCCAGCCCAAAGAAGCACAGTAGCAACACCGAATTTTTATTATTTAAACTCACACAAACAGGTAAGAAATTATGTCCATGCGTACCAACTACTGCGGCCTTACTACTGAGGACTTATTAGGCCAATCCGTCAGCCTGTGCGGCTGGGTCCATCGTCGCCGTGATCATGGTGGCGTGATCTTCATCGATTTGCGCGACCGTGAAGGTTTGGTGCAAGTCGTTTGTGATCCAGATCGCCCAGAGATGTTCAAAGTCGCGGAATCGGTACGTAATGAATTCTGCTTACGCATTACAGGCGTAGTTCGCAATCGCCCTGATGGCACAATTAACACCAATCTCAAATCGGGCAAGGTCGAAGTCTTGTGCCACGAACTCGAAGTGTTGAACGCATCGGTCACGCCACCATTCCAACTCGATGATGAAAACCTGTCAGAAACAACACGTTTGACTCACCGCGTCTTGGATTTGCGCCGTCCACAAATGCAGAACAATTTGCGTCTGCGTTATAAAGTCGCGATGGAAGTGCGTAAGTTTTTGGATGCGAACGGCTTTATCGATATCGAAACACCGATGTTGACCAAATCCACTCCAGAGGGCGCACGTGATTACTTGGTGCCATCGCGCGTTAATGCTGGCAACTTCTTTGCTTTGCCACAGTCTCCACAATTGTTTAAGCAATTGTTGATGGTGGCGAACTTCGATCGTTACTACCAAATCACCAAGTGCTTCCGTGACGAAGATTTGCGCGCTGATCGTCAACCAGAATTTACCCAGATCGACTGCGAAACTTCTTTCATGTCCGAACAAGAAATTCGCGATATGTTCGAAGGCATGATCCGCGGCGTCTTCAAAAACACGTTGAACATCGATTTGCCTAACCCATTCCCAGTAATGGATTTCGCCGAAGCGATGGGTCTCTACGGCTCCGATAAACCTGATATGCGCGTCAAACTGCAATTTACAGAATTGACCGATGTCATGAAGGACGTTGACTTCAAAGTCTTCTCGAATGCAGCAAATATGCCAAATGGCCGCGTGGTTGGTTTGTTGATCCCAGGTGGTGGTAGCATGCCGCGCTCTGAGATCGACGCTTACGACCAATTCGTACGTATCTATGGCGCAAAAGGTTTGGCGTATATCAAAGTCAACGATAAAGCAGCTGGTCGTGACGGCTTACAAGCGCCTATCGTCAAGAACTTGCACGACGCAGCATTGGCGCAAATCTTGGAACGCACTGGCGCTAAAGACGGCGACTTGATTTTCTTCGGTGCCGACAAAGCTAAAATCGTTAACGATGCGATCGGTGCCTTGCGCGTGAAAGTTGGCCACAGCGAATTCGGCAAAGCCAATGGCTTGTTCGAAGACGTCTGGAAACCATTGTGGGTGATCGACTTCCCAATGTTCGAACACGATGAAGAGAATAATCGTTGGACTGCGGTTCACCATCCATTTACAGCACCAAAAGATGGTCACGAAGACCTGATGGAAAGTGATCCAGGTAAGTGTATCGCCAAGGCCTATGATATGGTCTTGAACGGTTGGGAACTCGGCGGTGGTTCAGTACGTATCCACCGTGCTGATGTACAGAGCAAAGTTTTCCGTGCCTTGAATATAGGTGCAGAAGAAGCGCAATTGAAATTCGGCTTCTTGCTCGACGCGTTGCAATACGGCGCGCCTCCACACGGTGGTTTGGCTTTCGGTTTAGATCGTATCGTGACCATGATGACTGGTGCAGAATCGATTCGTGACGTGATCGCTTTCCCGAAAACACAACGTGCACAATGTTTGTTGACACAAGCACCTTCTGAAGTCGATGAAAAGCAATTGAAAGAATTGCATATTCGTTTGCGTGCGACAGAGGCTAAAGTCGTATAAACCTTGTTCTAGCACTCAATAAAAATGGCAGACTTCGGTCTGCCATTTTTTATGTTTAACTTAATTTACTTGGGGAATTTACTCATTGATTTCCACTGGTTTTAAAGCAGCTCGGATAAGGTGCTCCTTCGCCTTCTTTTTCTGGGCAAATCATAAATGGCCCCAACTTCGTAATGCGCTGCTTCCACATTTCCAAATCAGGAACAAGCGCTGTGGCACTTGGCGCCCCGCGTTCAGACCATTGCAATACATAATAATTCCGATCACCACGAATAACCAGCACCAAAGTTGTCTCACTGGTAGCTGCTTTCGATTGGGTCATCGTATGTGTCCCACATGACGTAAGCATCGCATAAACCTCATGACCCGAGTTAATTTTACCGGTGCTCAAACCTCTTGCAAAAAAGCTGCTTGGACATGCTTGTTTAAAGCTTTCTGCAACCGCAACAACTTTTTCACGGGAAAACTGGGGCTCTTCTTTACTCGTGAGTTTGATTCCCATCAAAAGTACTCGCTGTGTCCACGAAGCGTTCTCGTCTGTATTTAAAATCATCGAGCGTATGAATGTATCCGAGCGAGTTTGAGTACCTTGTTCACGGAATTGGGGTAATAAACTCATCGCGAACAACTCACCGAAAATCGGTGTAACCGCCGTCGCCTTTTCGATCGACTTTGCACGACCGAATCGAGAACAAACGCTATCGTTCACCCCATCAGCACAGAGACGTGTCGATTTGAGATTTCGCAGCCACGTTTCCATCTTCTCCGGTTCAGGGGGAAATCTAAAGATCTTTTGGATCACATAGATCGCCTCCTTACCGCGAATTACTTTTACGGCTGCTACTTCGTTCTTTTGCGTTTTGCTGGTAGTTTCGCAAGTCTGTATCCAAACTGTGGTTTCAAAACCGAATTCAAGTGCCTCATTGACCGGCAAACTTTCGTAATTCGAACATACTGCTTTTTGCATAGCCTGCAAATTGGCGCGATACACTATCGCGGAAAAATTCAATCCACGGAACGTTTGTACCGACAGCATTTCGGTCCAGTCGGAAAGCGACTCTGTCTTTGGTATATATTCTTGCAGCATCACGTTGCCTTTCTGCGTGTTGGTCGCGGATTTGTAGCTTTCGGGGACATTCAGCAACAAATTCTCTGCAGCTAACTGCGCCGCTGCACTACCGGCAAATGCAAAAACCGTAATCAAAAAAAGGAAAGCACGCACATCAATTCCGATCAAAAAAATAAACCGAATCCAAATAAATAAGTTGAACAGGAAAATGAAGATCAACAGTTCTTCCTACACTCAATACACCCAGATACAATTAGCGATTAACTTGCATACTAAGTTGAGGCTCTGCAAGGTTTCTGCTCAATTTTAATCGCTTATCCTAACTAAAGATACTGAAGTGCCCTATAAAATCCCCGAATCAGTCCTCGTCGTTATATACACTCCAGAGCGTGATGTCCTCCTCTTGGAGCGCGCAGATCGCCCCGGCTTTTGGCAATCGGTCACCGGTTCCAAAGATAGTGTAGAAGAGGACTTACGCAGCACCGCAGTCCGTGAGGTACACGAAGAAACAGGTATCGATGCATCGACTTTCGATTTATTCGACTGGCAGCTCGCCAATATTTACGAAATTTATCCAGTTTGGCGTCATCGATATGCGCCCGGTGTGACGCACAACAAAGAACATGTCTTTGGACTTTGTGTACCCACCAGAATTTCCGTTACACTAGCCCCACGTGAACACACTCAGTACCAATGGCTGCCATTCGCTGAAGCCGCCGATCGCTGTTTTTCGCCATCCAACGCGGAAGCCATCTTGCAGCTTCCACAGAGGCACATACTGAGTAAGAACTAATCGACGACGGGGGTGTGCCTGCCCCCCCGAAACTAAGCGAGAAGCACTCTATGAAGCTACGCATCGCGACCTACAATATTCACAAAGGTGTGACTGCCTTTGGTCGCAAAACGCGTATCCACGAATTACGAGAAGCCATCAAATCACTCGATGCTGATATCGTTTTTTTACAAGAAGTGCAAGGACAACATGATCATCATGCGGCCAAACACGAGAGTTGGCCGAGCGAAGCGCAACACCAATTTCTTGCAGGCGATACGCACCACAGCGTGTATGGCATGAACGCCGTCTATGAGCATGGCCATCATGGTAATGCCTTACTCAGCAAATTGCCGATCAAGACTTGGCATAACGAGGACGTTTCCGATCATGCCTACGAGCAGCGCGGCATCCTCCATGTGGTCGTTGAAATCGACAAAATCGAAGTGCACTGCTTTGTTGTCCATCTCGGACTATTTGCCGCAAGTCGTCGCCGACAAATTCAAAGTCTAATCCAGCAAGTACAGGAAAAAGTGCCGGCCAAAGCGCCCTTGATCATTGCTGGAGACTTCAATGATTGGAGCCAGCGCCTCAGCCATACGCTCTACAAAGAGCTCAATGTCATTGAAGCCTTCGAACAAACCAATAAGTCTGTCAACGATGGGCGCCTTCGGGCAGGCCTGCGACAAGCTTTACGCCCACTCAACCCACATCAACATGCGCGAACCTTTCCCGCTGGTTTACCCTGCTTAAGCTTGGATCGTATCTACTTACGCGGCTTTAAGCTTGAATGCGCCGATGTCATGCGGGGTGAACCATGGTCCAAATTATCTGATCACGTGCCTTTGATTGTAGAATTAAGTGTTGATCACTTTGAACTACTTCCTTAAATTTTTCTGATGCTCTGCTTTTTCAGCATTTTCTTCAGCATTTGAAAAACTATCATCCAGCATGGCCAAAATCCTGTACGAAAGCGGTAATCATCTCGAGTTGCTCCATACGGGCGAGGCCTTCTTTCCTGCCTTGCTTGCGGCTATTGCCGACGCCAAGCAAGAGATTTTTCTGGAAACCTATATCTTTGCGGGCGATGATACGGCGCGCGAAGTGGCCGCCGCACTGATGAACGCCGCAGCACGCGGTGTTCGCGTTCAGGTCATCATGGATTGGGTCGGCACGAGCGATGAACAATGCAGTGCATGGGAACGCGAATTTCAACAAAACGGTGTGAGCTGTCGGATTTTCAATGCCTGGTTTCGTCGAGGCCTGCCCCGCACTCACCGCAAGCTGTGTGTGCTTGATCGGGAGGTCGCGTTTATCGGTGGTATTAACTTAATTGACGACTTCGTGACCGATCATGGTGAGCCTCGCAGCCTGGCCTATCCGCGCTGGGATTTTGCGGTCAAAGTTCAAGGACCGTGCGTTCTCAGCATACACAAAGAGATTACTGCCCAATGGCATAAGCTCGGCAAGATGGCCTTTCTTAATCGCCTCTTGTTAGCGCGAGAACTCAGACGCCTGCCCAAGGTTCAAAATCAGCAAGGGCACAATGCGGCGATCGTATTTCGCGATAATTTACGCCATCGTTTCAGTATTCAGCGGGCCTATTTACGAGCACTCGGCAAAGCAAAAAATACTGCCTACTTTGCCAACCCCTATTTTGCCCCAGGACGGCGCTTACGAAATGGCTTGATCAATGCAGCCAACCGCGGTGTCGATGTACGACTCTTATTGGGTGTGGGTGAATTTGAATTACAAGACTTGGTGGCACAATCTTACTACCCTCGATTACTGAAATACGGCGTCAAAATTTACGAATATCATCGAACCCATATGCATGCCAAGATTGCCGTCATTGATGGGCACTGGAGCACCGTAGGATCAAGTAATTTTGATGGTCTTAGCTTATTTCTGAATCATGAGGCGAATATACTGATTCAAGATGAACGCTTTAGCAGAGAATTAGAAGGACATATGCAACAAGCCTTCAGCGATGCGGTTCAGATCGAAATCGGTATGATTGAGAAACAAGCTTGGCATCAACGCCTTAAACATCGCGTTGCTTATGCCTTCTATCGTTGGGCCTTAAGACTCGCCACTTTGGGGCAATACCGCTAATCTTCTGAACTACTGAAGCATAGCCGCGCACAAGCGAGCAACCCATCCTTTTTTATTTATTGAACAATACTTATGAAACACCAGACCGACACCCCCGTTCGTATCGACAAATGGCTATGGGCAGCGCGTTTTTTCAAAACGCGTAGTTTGGCGACCAAGGCAATCGAATTGGGACGAGTACTTCAAAATGAGCAAAGGGTGAAGCCCGCTCACATGGTTAAATTAAATGATGTTCTTGAAATTCATCATGGGGAACAAGTCTCAACGGTGATCGTCAAGGGTCTCAGTGAAGTACGTGGCCCAGCTCCTGTGGCACAACAGTTGTATGAAGAGACCGCGGCAAGTCAACAAAAGCGGCAGCAACGCGCCGAAAATCGACGTCTCTTTGTCGAACCCAGCGTCCACATCAGTAGTCGCCCGACCAAAAAACAGCGCCGCGCACTCGATCATCTCAACTTCGATTGAAGTCTAAGACTTTTCGTTTCTTTGTTTTCACTTCGCCCTCACCCTATTCAATATGTTAACGAATTGCAACTAGACTGATTTGTTCCGTTTACTTTCGCAAGAATCGGTATATATTGTCTCAATGAAATTTTTGTAAGCAAATCGCTGGCGGCTTCCATCTCTGTTTTCAATGTTACTGAGAGTACTCTGGGTCAACCAGAACGTGCATGGCTTTTCTGTCCTCATAGAAAAGAAAGTATCGCCATTTGAAAACAAGATCGTAGGCTAAGGCGGGAAATCGGTTTTTTCTCTGTAGTCACTTTCCCTCGTAAGGAGAAGCACATGCAGGCGTTTTACGATTTAAAGATTGCCACAAAATTGATCGTCGGCTTTGTAGGTGTCCTACTGCTAACGGCATTCCTTGGCTTGTTCTCAATATCTCAACTAGCAACCGTCAACCGCGCTGCAGACGAAATCGGTAACGATTGGATGCCGAGCGCGATTGAAGCGATGGGGATGAAGGAAAGTATCTCAAGGATGCGTTCCCAAGAAGCTCAATTGGCTACCGCAGACAATCCCGACGATGCCAAGAAGTACCAAGATCGCACTAATGAAGCGATAGAGCAGTTCAAGAAACATCACACGGCCTCTCTTAAATACGCCGATCAGCCCGGTGAAAAGCAGGTTTTAGACGATGCTTTGGCCGCTTTCAATGAGTACGTTCAAATCTCCAACAAGATTGGTAACCTAGCACGCGAAGGAAACAGCGCTGGCGCCGTCGCTTTACTTCGCACAGATTCATCCAAAGCAAACAAGAAAATCCGTGACCTCGTCGACAAAGTCGTTGATGATCACATCGCTGGTGGCAAACAAGCATTTGCAGAGAGTAGCGCCACCTACAAACGTGCACAAACATGGGTTATCGGCGTCATCATTGTGGCGATTCTGGTTGGTCTCACCCTCGCATTATGGTTGGCTAAAATCGTCTCTGCGCCATTGCAGGAAGCAGTGGAGTTGGCAGAATCCATCGCCCACGGCGATTTAACCAAGACAGTTGTACCAAGTAGCACATGTGAAATCGGCCAACTGACTCAAGCACTCGCAGAAATGAATGCTAGCTTGCTAAAGGTTGTCGGTGAAGTGCGCACTGGCACCGATCAAATTAACGATGCCGCAGCGGCGATTGCCAACGGCAATCTCGACCTATCACAACGTACCGAAGAGCAAGCCAGCTCCTTAGAAGAAACTGCCTCTTCAATGGAGGAAATCACTTCCACCATCAAGCACAACAGCGACAATGCGCGTCAGGCGAATATCTTGTCGCAATCAGCGACCGCTGTAGCAGAAAAAGGTGGCAGCGTCGTCTCTGAAGTCGTGACGACCATGAATTCCATTAATGAATCCTCACGTAAGATCGTCGACATTATTAGTGTGATCGATGGCATCGCCTTCCAAACCAATATTTTGGCTTTGAATGCGGCGGTGGAAGCGGCGCGTGCGGGTGAACAAGGCCGCGGCTTTGCCGTGGTGGCCTCCGAGGTGCGTAGCTTGGCGCAACGTTCTGCTAGCGCAGCGAAAGAAATTAAAGAATTGATTAATGACTCGGTCGAAAAGGTCAGCCAAGGTAGTCGACTGGTGGATACGGCAGGTAGCACCATGCAAGAAGTCGTCGAGAGCGTCAAACGAGTTAGCGACATGATTAGCGAAATCACGGCCGCCGGACAAGAACAAAGCTCGGGCGTCGATCAAATCAATAACGCCATCATGCAAATGGATAGCGTAACGCAACAAAATGCCGCTCTGGTGGAAGAAGCTGCTGCAGCAGCAGCGACGCTGCAAGAGCAGGCTGAAAATTTGGTCAAAGTGGTTAGCGTTTTCAAATTAGATCAAAGTCATTTCGCGACTAATCGACCAAGAGCCACCGCGAGACCAGCACCTAGCCCAGCACCAAGTCGCCGGAGTGCGCCACCTGCCGCAGCGCCTCGGATTAAGGCCACGCCAGCCAAAGCAAGCGCTCAGGAAACTCAGGACTGGGAAGAATTTTAATTCGAGATAAGATAAAGCAAAGCCGAGCTAGTCTCGGCTTTGTTGTCTCTGCCGCTTTATTTTCAAAATAAGCAAGGATTCGAAGATCATAAAAAAACGGTTCAGCAAGCTTTGTCGCGAATCTCGATTTAGTAGTTTTTGTCTAAATTTTTGAGACTGTCGTAATCATGCACAGACTTGTAGGTAATCCATTCTAAAGGGGGTTTTCCGGTTGACTTTTGGTGTCGGCTGTTGAATAGTACGGTCGTTCGTTTAATTTCTTTTTCGCATGTTTATGAGACCAAAAGCCGCATCAAACTTGCGCAAAAAAATAAATAAAACACGTAAATAAAACCGGACCAATTGCAGCGACACCATGACCATCACATCAAAGTTTTTGCGTAAAGGGGAAATGACCCGCGCAGCCATTTTGGAGACAGCGCTTGATAACGCCAGCCGTCATGGCTTGGAAGGCTTAACCATCGGTGTGTTGGCTGAAAAAATGAATATGAGTAAATCGGGTGTGTTCGCACATTTCGGTTCACGTGAAGATTTACAGATTGAAGTTTTGCGCTTGTATCACCATAACTTCGAACAAGAAATCTTCTACCCAAGTATGAAAGAAGCACGTGGTCTGCCTCGCTTACGTTCTATGTTTGCCTTGTGGATTGAACGTGTGACTAAAGAAATTGCTTCAGGCTGCATCTACATCAGTGGTGCGACTGAATATGATGATCGACAAGGTGTGATTCGTGACGAGTTAGTCGCCATGGTCGATGCTTGGCAAGGTGCGCTACGTCGTGCCACGGTGCAAGCGATCGAATTAGGACATTTGCGTCAGGATATCGATCCTGAACAAGTCGTGTATGAGATGTATGGTTTGATCTTGGCATTGCATCACGATGCTAGGTTCTTAAAGAAGTCAGGCAGTGTGGAGCGCGCCTTACGAGGATTCGAACGTGTCATTGAATCCTATGCTCCTAAGCCAAGTAACGCATAAATAAGTTCGTCAATAAAGTGTGGTCACGCTAGAACTGCACAGCAACACCAAATCTAATTCGTTTCTTAATAGTTCAATTTGTTTCAGGAGATTTATTATGGGTCAATACATCGCTCCCTTGCGTGACATGCAGTTCGTGATGCATGAATTGTTGTCAGTTGAAAGCGAACTCAAGCAATTACCGTCGTACCAAGAAATCGATGCTGACATCATCAACCAAGTCTTGGAAGAAGCCGGTAAGTTCTGCTCCGAAGTGATTTTCCCATTGAATCACTCTGGTGATCGCGAAGGCTGCCATCACGATAAAGCCACGCATACAGTCACCACTCCAAAAGGCTTTAAAGAAGCCTACAAACAATACGTTGAAGCCGGTTGGCCTGCGCTCTCCTGCGATCCAGAATACGGCGGCCAAGGCTTGCCACTGGTGATGAACAACTCCTTGTACGAAATGATGAACTCGGCCAACCAAGCATGGACCATGTACCCAGGTCTGTCGCATGGTGCCTACGAATGTTTGCATGAGCATGGTACTCCAGAACAGAAAGCGCAGTTCTTGCCTAAGCTGACTTCTGGCGAATGGACAGGCACCATGTGCTTGACTGAGCCACACTGCGGTACCGACCTTGGTATGCTGCGTTCCAAAGCGGAACCACAAGGCGATGGCACTTACAAAATCACTGGCGCGAAGATTTTCATCTCTGCCGGTGAACACGACTGCGCGGAAAACATCATTCACTTGGTACTAGCACGCTTGCCAGACGCACCTGAAGGTTCCAAAGGTATTTCTTTGTTCCTCGTACCAAAGTTCTTGGTCAATGCTGACGGCAGCTTAGGTGCACGTAACCCTATCTTCTGCGGCGCGATTGAAGAAAAAATGGGTATTCACGGCAACTCCACTTGCCAAATGAATTTGGATGGCGCGGTCGGTACTTTGATCGGTCAACCACACAAAGGTTTGAACGCGATGTTCGTGTTCATGAATGCAGCGCGTTTGGGCGTGGGTATGCAAGGTTTGGGCTTGACTGAAGTCGCTTACCAAAATGCCTTGATCTACGCTAAAGACCGGATTCAAATGCGCAGTCTGTCTGGTCCAAAAGCACCTGATAAGCCAGCCGATCCTATCATCGTTCACCCAGACGTGCGTCGTATGTTGTTGACTGCAAAAGCATGGGCTGAAGGTGGTCGTGCATTCTGCTCTTACGTTGCTTTGCAACTCGACAAAGAATTGAATCACCCAGACGAACAAGTCCGTAAGGATTGCGCTGACGAAGTCGCTTTATTGACACCAGTGATCAAAGCCTTCATCACGGATAACGCATGGACAGCGACTTCTGAGTGCTTGCAAGTCTACGGTGGCCACGGCTACATCGCTGAATGGGGCATGGAACAATATGTGCGCGACGCCCGTATTAACTTAATCTACGAAGGTACCAACACAGTTCAATCTTTGGATCTGTTGGGCCGTAAGATTTTGCAAGACAACGGTGCAAAGTTACGTAAATTCGGCGCCAAAGTACAAGCGTTTGTTGAAGAACACGGCACCGATGAAGCGATGTCTGAATTCATCACACCATTGGCTGAATTGGGCGATAAAGTCACTAAATTGACGATGGAAATCGGCATGAAAGCCTTCCAAAATCCTGATGAAGTGGGCGCCGCTGCGGTTCCTTACTTGCGCGTCGTTGGTCACTTGGTCTACAGCTACTTCTTCGCACAAATGGCGAAGATCGCTTTGGCAAAACAAGATTCAGACGACACCTTCTACAAAGCGAAATTGGCAACCATCCGTTTCTACTTCGCTCGCTTGTACCCAGAAACAGCAATGTGCATCCGCCAAGCTCGTTCTGGCGCAGCGAATTTGTTGTCGCTCGAAGCTGATCTATTTTAATTAGTTTTTAAGCCCCCTCTCCCGCATGCGGGAGAGGGGGGTGAGGATGCTTGAGATAGAACAAAATTTAGTTCCCTCGAAAATTCAAATAGCTCGAAGTGCGGCAACACAGAAATTGCTTTTGAATTGCTAAACCACCCTCACCCCTAACCCCTCTCCCGCACGCGGGAGAGGGGGAATAAGAAATGTAGATCAATCGTATTGAACTACCCCCAACCAAGTTTGAATTTCATGTAAAGGTTATCCAATGCCTAATTTCATCGTCAAGAAAGTCGCCGTCCTCGGCGCTGGTGTGATGGGAGCGCAAATTGCTGCGCACTGTGTCAATGCCAAAGTTCCTGTCGTTTTGTTCGACCTGCCAGCTAAAGAAGGTCCGAAAAACGGTATCGTTCTCAAAGCGATTGAGAACCTGAAAAAGCTCAACCCAGCGCCACTCGGCGACAAAGACGATGCAGCCTTGATCGAAGTCGCGAACTACGAAGACAATCTCGACGTTTTAGCTGGCTGCGATTTAATCATCGAAGCGATTGCAGAACGTATGGATTGGAAACATGATCTGTACAAAAAGGTTGCACCACACATTGCACCAAACGCGATCTTCGCTTCTAACACTTCCGGCTTGTCGATCACAGCTTTGTCTGAAGGCTTCGATGCAGAATTGAAAGCACGTTTCTGCGGGGTGCATTTCTTCAATCCACCTCGCTATATGCACTTGGTTGAATTGATCCCAACTGCAGCAACACGTTCTGACATCCTCGACCAACTCGAAGGTTTCTTGACCACGACTTTGGGTAAAGGCGTGGTTCACGCGAAAGACACACCGAACTTCATCGCCAATCGCGTTGGTATCTTCGGTATGCTGGCCACGATTTATCAAGCAGAACAATTTGGCTTGAGCGTTGACGTCGTCGATGATTTGACTGGTAAGAAATTGGGCCGTGCGTCGTCTGGAACTTTCCGTACAGCAGACGTAGTTGGTCTCGACACCATGGCGCACGTGATCAAAACCATGCAAGACAACTTGCAAGATGATCCTTTCTTCGCCGTCTACAAAACACCAGAAGTTTTGGCGAAATTGGTCGCTGCTGGTACCTTGGGTCAAAAATCGGGGGCTGGCTTCTACAAGAAAGTCGGCAAAGATATTCTGC
Source organism: Undibacterium cyanobacteriorum (assembly GCF_031326225.1). Classification (GTDB taxonomy): domain Bacteria; phylum Pseudomonadota; class Gammaproteobacteria; order Burkholderiales; family Burkholderiaceae_D; genus Undibacterium; species Undibacterium cyanobacteriorum. Next base: position 3,685,589 of record NZ_CP133720.1, read on the forward strand.
GTTTAGATTTCGCCAGCGGTGAATACGTTCCAGGCGGCACCAAGGCAGATGACTTGGTCGGTCGCATCTTGAAGGAAAAAGATCCTGTCAAGAAGATGAAATCTTTGCGTGAGTCGACCAATAAACAAGCGCAATTCTTGTGGTCCATCTTCCGTGACGCATTCCACTACATCGCGATTCACGGTGCAACGATTGCGGACAATGCACGCGATATCGACTTCGCCATGCGTTGGGGCTTTGGCTGGAATGTCGGTCCATTCGAAACATGGCAAGCTTCTGGTTGGCAGCAAGTAGCAACTTGGGTCAAGGAAGATATCGATGCAGGTAAAGCTCTGTGCGCAACACCATTGCCAGCGTGGGTATTTGAAGGCCCAGTGGCAGACAAAGGCGGCGTGCATACATCAGAAGGTTCTTGGTCTATCAGCCGCAGTACCTTCGTTCCACGTTCGAACTTGGCAGTCTACGATCGTCAAGCATTCCGCGCTCCTGTCTTGGGCGCTGGTGCAGAAACAGGCGCAACCGCTGGCGTTACCTTCTTCGAAGATGATTCTGTCCGTATCTGGCATCAGAACGATGATGTCTTGATCTTGTCCTTCAAGACCAAGATGCATGTGATTGGCCCAGGCGTGGTCGCTGGTATGGAAAAGGCGATTGCGGAAGCTGAGAAGAACTTCAAAGGCTTGGTCATCTGGCATGCCGACGCAGCGGAAGGCGGTGCTTTCTCTGCTGGTGCAGATTTGCAAGCGATGTTGCCATTGTTTATGTCTGGCGGCGTGAAAGCGATCGAACCAGCCGTATCACAACTGCAAAACGCACACCAAGCATTGAAATACGCCAATATTCCTGTGGTGGCGGCGGTCGCTGGCTTGGCACTCGGTGGTGGTTGCGAGTTGATGATGCACGCAGCAAAACGCGTTGTAGCGCTCGAATCGTACATCGGCTTGGTAGAAGTTGGCGTGGGCTTGGTTCCAGGCGGCGGTGGCTTGAAAGAAGCTGCTGTACGTGCAGCCAAAGATGCGAAAGGTACTGACATCTTGCAATTCTTGAAGGGCTACTTCATGAATGCAGCGACAGCGAATGTATCGAAGTCTGCTTTGGAAGCACAGAAAATGGGCTACCTCGGTCAAGACGACGTTATCGTTTTCAATGCCTTCGAATTGCTGCACGTCGCAAAAGTCGAAGCACGTGCCATGTTCGACGCAGGCTATCGTGCGCCGATGCGCAAGTTGGTGCCTGTGACAGGCCGTCACGGTATCGCAACAATCGGCGCGCAATTGATCAATATGCGTGATGGTGGCTTCATCTCTGCACATGACTTCAAACTCGGCAAGATGATTGCGGAAGTCGTTTGCGGTGGCGATATCGACAATGGCAGCATGGTCAGCGAACAATGGTTGCTCGACATGGAACGCAAAGCGTTTATGGAATTGTTGAACCATCCAAAAACACAAGAGCGCATCATGGGCATGATGCAAACTGGCAAACCAGTACGTAACTAATTCATCGAGGAATCGACAATGACTACTCAATTACAAGACGCATACATCGTTGCGGCAACTCGTTCTCCTATTGGTAAATCCGGACGCGGCTTTTTCCGCAATACTCGTCCAGATGACTTGCTGGTTGGTGTATTGAAATCTGCTTTGGCACAGGTGCCAAATCTCGATCCAAAATTGATCGAAGACGCGATTGTTGGCTGCTCCTTCCCAGAAGGCGCACAAGGTTTGAACTTGGCACGTATGAGCGTGCTGTTGGCAGGTTTGCCAAACACCATCGGTGGTGTAACGATTAACCGTTACTGCGCTTCCGGTATCACGGCAGTGGCGATGGCAGCGGATCGCATTCGCGTTGGCCAAGCCGATGTCATGATCGCGGCGGGTGTGGAATCGATGTCCATGGTGCCGATGATGGGCAACAACCCATCGATGAACATGGCGATTCTCAAAGATGAAAATGCCGGTATCGCTTACGGCATGGGTTTGACGGCAGAGAAAGTCGCGGCGCAATGGAAAATCAGCCGTGAAGCGCAAGATGCCTTCGCTTTGCAATCCCATCAACGTGCATTGGCTGCGCAAGCGGCTGGCCATTTTGATGCCGAGACCACGCCATTCGAAATCATCGATCGCGTACCGAATTTGGCAACTGGTGAAATCGAACTCAAAACACGTACCGTGAACCGCGACGAAGGTGCACGTCCAGATACTTCTTTGGAAGGTTTGGCGAAACTGAAAGCCGTTTTTGCTGCCAAAGGTTCTGTGACAGCAGGTAACAGCTCACAAACTTCTGATGGCGCAGGTGCTTTGATTTTGGTGAGCGAAAAGATCTTGAAGCAATTCAACCTGACACCATTGGCACGCTTTGCGTCCTTCGCTGTACGCGGCGTTCCACCAGAAATCATGGGTATTGGTCCGAAAGAAGCGATCCCTGCAGCATGTAAAGCAGCGGGCATCACACAAGACCAAATCGACTGGTTCGAATTGAACGAAGCGTTTGCTGCACAATCTTTGGCAGTGGTTCAAGACCTCGGTCTCGATCCAGCGAAAGTGAATCCTATGGGCGGTGCGATCGCCTTGGGTCACCCATTGGGCGCAACTGGTGCGATTCGTTCTGCAACGACGATCCATGCTTTGCATCGTAATAATTTGAAGTACGGTATGGTGACGATGTGTGTGGGGACGGGTATGGGTGCAGCAGGCATCTTCGAACGCCTCTAAATCCAATTCTAGGGCGCCGCAGGTTGTTGCGAATGCTCGCAATATTTCAATATTGCTGTGCTTCGCGCCTACTGCGGCATCCCTATAATTAAATTTAGCCGGTTGTTACGAGTTTATCGGGCGAGCTAAATTTTGTAGGGCTGGTGAAACCCGCGCCGCCGGAAATTTGGATGACTTTGATAGCGGGGGTTGCCCCGCCCTACGAGCTTGTAAGAAAGATGGTTTTACTATCGAAGCCCTTGCACGAAACTAAACCGCACATCCAAAACTGTGCGGTTTTTTTACGGAGTCTGAATGAGCACGATTGAAACGACGACCTTGATTGCGAAAGATGGTACCGAGCTGGTGGGGCGCAAGTATTCGCCTGAGCGTGCGGCGCGTGCGGTGGTGTTGATTCCTGCGGCAATGGGAGTGAAGCAGCAGTTTTATGCGCCTTTTGCGGAATTCTTGTGCGAGCATGGATTTGCCGTGTTGAGCTTCGACTATCGTGGCATGGGCGAGTCTTTGGATGCGCGTTTTAGCGAGTCCTTGCGCGGCTTTAAAGCGGATATTAGCGATTGGGCGGAACTCGACTATAACTCAGCCTTGCATGCGGCGAAGGCTTGGCATCCTGAACTCCCTTTATTGGTGATCGGCCATTCGCTCGGCGGTCAACTTGCTGGTTTGCTGCCCGATAATCATTTAATCGATGGTCTGCTGACGATTGGTTCTGGCACTGGCTACTGGCGCCACAATGCGCCGCCGACCAAACGGATGGTGTGGTTGCTGTGGTATGTTTTAGTGCCGCTTTACACCAGCATCTGTGGCTATTTTCCGGGCAAGAAATTGCGCAAAGTGGGCAATCTTCCTAAAGGCGTGATTTACCAATGGTCGCGCTGGTGCAAAGATCCGCGCTATTTCGTCGATGAAGATGGAAGGGCCATGCGCACCTATCATCAACAATTCACTGCGCCGATCCTGAGCCTCAGCTTCACCGATGACGAGATGATGGGCAGGAAAAATATCGACGGCCTGCATGACTATTTCAATCGAGCACCCATCGAGCGGCATTACATTAAGCCCAGTGATGTCCAGGCTAAACGCATCGGTCACTTCGGCTTTTTTAGACGGGAATTTCAAAACAGTTTATGGCAGCAGGCTTTACAATGGCTGGGCCAGCAAAGTATTAAAGTATAAAAGCAAAAAGAACAAGCATTAACAACCCTTACCAACCATCAACAGCACACCACAACCCACTAAAAACCGAACGAGAATAGAGACATCATGGAAATTCTGACCCAGATTAATGACGGCATTTTGACCATTAACTTCAATCGCCCAGAAAAGAAAAATGCAATCACCTTCGGCATGTATCAAGCCATGGCAGATGCACTGAACGCCTCGAACGACGACAAAAACGTCAGCGTAGTCGTCATTACTGGCAAACCAGAAATCTTCACGGCAGGGAATGATCTCGAAGACTTCATGAAAAATGCGGCGAGCTTAGCCTCATCTGATATGCCACCGGTCTATCAATTTATGCACGCCTTGAACGATGCGCAAAAACCAGTGATCGCTGCGGTGTCTGGCAATGCAGTTGGTATCGGTACCACCTTATTGATGCATTGCGATTTGGTGTATGCCGCCGACAATGCAAAATTCTCTATGCCCTTCACTCAGCTCGGTCTGTGTCCAGAATTCGCCTCCAGCATGGTCTTGCCACAAATCGCAGGTTACCAACGCGCTGCCGAAAAACTCTTGTTAGGCGAAGCTTTCAGCGCGCAAGAAGCGCATGAAATGGGCTTGGTCAATAAAGTCTTGCCACTCGAAGAATTGCTGCCTTACGCTGAAAAACAAGCGGCTAAAATCGCCGCTTTGCCAGCGAAATCGATACGCCTCACCAAGTCTTTGATGAAAGCAAATCAACCGCAAGCAATTCGTGACAAGATGAATGAAGAGAACGCTCACTTTGGCGCGATGTTATCGCAACCCGAAGCACGCGAAGCGATGATGGCATTCTTCCAAAAGCGTAAGCCAGATTTCAAACAGTTCAACTAAGCTCAGTTCACATGCTGTGGTGACTCTACCGGAGTCGCCACTTCCCATTGCTTTTCTTTTCGCACTGTGTTTGACACGAACACCTTCGTCAACAGTAGTATCAAGACCTCAGCTTCTCCGTAAGGCCAGCATCCAGCTTGACAGCAAGGGCGATTTCATCGATCTTCACTGAATTGACCTTCGACAGATATTCGCCAGTTATGGATCCACGCACTGCCTTCATTCTCACCACCGCTTTCGCTTTGTTAAATGGCGGAGTTCTCGGTCTCATGCATCGCGGTCTTTCGCGTCAAATTCGTCCTTCTGCGGTCGATTGGCGGATTGGCACCTTGATCGCTGCAGGGGGTGTTTTGTTGCTCGCCGTTCAAACCCCGGATTCAGCGTGGCTGTTACTCCCAGTTGGGAATACCTTCGTGTTCATGGGTTTCGCCTTGTATTGGCGCTCCGTACGTCGCTTCGATCACCTTCCCGATACTGCGTGGATTTTCCTTCCCACTCTTGTCGGCGCTGTCGCTTTGACTTGGTTCACTCTGGTAACGCCCTTGCTGTGGGTGCGTGTTTGTATCACTACGGTCGTTTGGAATACGATGATCGCAGGATCTAGTTATAGTTTACTTAAACATCGACAATTCAAACACGAAATTGGCCGTGTTTGTCTGGCAGGCATCTTCCTCATTTTGATGTGTTTCATGACGGGGCGTGCGATCTACTTCGCCCTCTATCTACGCGATGTACAGACCATCGTTTCCAACGAACATTTCATCAATATTCTCACACCAATGAGTACTGCAGTGTTACCAGTAATCGGTACCACAGCCTTCTTAATGATGTGCTCGGAACGCTTACGTGGCGAATTGGCGGCACGCGCGATTGAACTTGACCAAAAAAATGCCGACCTCAAGCAAGCTATTCTGGCCCGCGAAGATGCCGAGCGCATCGCTCGCCATGATCTCAAGACACCGTTGGCCAGTATCGCCGCAGCCCCAGCCCTATTGCGCGGAAACACTGGTAATCAAGAAGAGTTACTGCAAATGATTGAAGGCTCAGCACGACGCGCTCTGAACATGGTCAACCTCTCGCTCGATCTATATCGGATGGAGAAAGGGCAATATCCGCTACATCCCGAACCAACTGACCTCAAAGCCGTGTTGAACACTGTACTCGATGACTTGCACGTACACGCGCTCGCCAAACATTTACAAATTAAGGTCTCTGAACATGGGGCAGTAAGGTTGGCTTTTGCCGAAGCAGCGCTATGTTATTCCTGCATTGCCAACTTAATCAAGAATGCCATTGAGGCTGCCAGCGAGCGATCAACTGTCGCTATCGACATCGAATATGCGCAGCTGATCACGTTGAAGATCCATAATGACACAGCAGTACCTGAAGAATTACGTCACTGTTTCTTCGACAAATATGCAACGCTCGGTAAAGAAGGTGGCAGCGGTCTCGGCACCTACTCGTCTCGATTGCTGGCGCAAGTGCAAAAAGGTGACCTCACGATGCACACTTCCGAACAAGAAGGCACAACTCTGTGCCTAAGCCTTCCCGTGTACGCGGGTTCGGCGGACAGTGTCAACTCACCACTTCCCATCGCTACACCTTTGCAAACATCGATCGAAACATCAGAACTGAGTAAGGACAAACTCCACATATTGATGGTCGATGATGACCTGTATAACACCAAAGTAGTCGCACACCAATTGCAGCGTTTTGGCATTAGTCTCAGCACGGCACTGAATGGAAAATACGGATGGCAAGCCTGTCTAGAGCGACGTCCTGATTTGATTTTAATGGATATCGAAATGCCTATCATGAATGGCATCGATGCCTTGCAAGCGATCCGAAGCATGCAAAAAATCAGAAACCAAACACCGAGCTTGATCGTTGCCTTTTCCTCTGATGATGGTATTCACAGCCATGAACGCTTTTTAAAAATGGGCTTTGATTATTGCTTGAGTAAGCCCGCGAGTGCCTCCGACTTGCTGGCATTGATTGAGAAATTGCCCCCACCCTCGCCACCATCACAGCAATGGGACGAGGTACGAATGCCGGTCGAGCTCTTGCCCGATCTTGAGGCTTTTCTCACTTCTCGTATCACGCTGATCAATGATCTCGAAAAGGCGATGGAAATGCATGACCATGCGAACCAACGTCGCATTTCTCACAAATTGTCAGGAAGTTTCGCCATGTATGGCTTCAATTGGGCCGCTCAACACTGTAAACTGATTGAAACCCAAGACCTCGCCCATGATCGCAAGCAAAATCAAATAGATGAACTCATGCGACATCTAAGTGAGGTTGCAATCATCGAAGACACAAAACCTGAAGGTGCACCATCGCGTCCGGCCATATCAGGCGCTTAATCACGAAGAAAGGCATAGCCATGTCCACCCAACGCATTCTCGCTATCGACGATGATGAAATGGTCTTAAATTATCTCCAGCGCATGCTCGGTCAACAGTATCAATTGATACTTTGCAGTGAATCGCAAGTTGCGGCACAAATCGCGCAAGCTGAATTGCCAGACCTCATCCTGTGCGATATCGATATGCCCGAAATGGATGGTGGTTCGGTATTAGCCAAACTTGCAGACGATCCACGTACCGCTAAGATTCCTTTCGTCTATTTAACCTCAATGGTTTCACCCAGCGAAGTTGCCGCACTGGACGGTGTTGTCGGCGGTCGCCCAGGAATTTCGAAACGTGCCAGCGTGGCCGAAATGGTTGCGGCGATTCAAGCGAATCTGGGTCAGTAAGAAGAAAGTAAGCTGCCATCAACTTGTCATAAATCATCTGCATACTATCAGAATTAAAATTCAGGGTTGAAATTCTGAGATCACTTTCGGAGATCTATTTCGCCCTCGATTCCCCTGATTGAATCCATGTCGTGCTCTTGTAAATCCGGCATCGCCATAGACTAAGTCGCTATGCTAGAGTGCTAACTTCATTTCCTACAATCTACAAAGTTATGAGCCCAGTTTCTTTCAAACGGCGCCTTCTCGGTGCCAGCATCAGTGCAGCCATCTGTGCGGCCCTCATTCAGCCTTATGCGCATGCCGCTACCACGGTCAAAGAAATACCACCGACAAAACCCAAACTTGTAGTGGTGCTCGTTGTCGATGGCCTGCCGCAAGAACAAATTCAGCGTTACCGCGACCAATTTGGTGAAGGTGGCTTTAAGCGTCTACTTACTCAAGGTGCATGGTATAGCGATGCTCATCAAGCGCATGGAGTGACCCTCACTGCGGTGGGACATTCGGCGGTACTCACTGGTGCCTATCCTTACCAACACGGCATTATCGGCAATAACTGGATTGATCCAACGACACTAGCAAACGTCTACTGTACTGAAGATAGTCGTTACACCTATCTCGGCGAAGATACGAAAGCCGGTGACGGTACTTCGCCTGCCAATCTCAAGGTGAATACGGTTGGTGATGAACTTCGCTACGCTACCGGAAAACAATCAAAAGTCATCACCGTTTCTGGTAAAGACCGCGGTGCGATTTTATTAGCGGGCAAAACTGGCACTGCCTACATGATGATGAAGAAATCAGGCAACTTCGCCAGCAGCACCTACTACATGCAATCTTATCCAGCATGGCGTGAACAGTACGTCGCTGGCAAACCACAAGACAAATATTATGGTCAGCGGTGGAACTTGCTACTTGATGAAAAAGCCTACGCCAACGATGCCAATGACAGCGTAATTATCCCGGGCGCACCGAAGGCCAACGATCGCTTGCCGATGATCTATGCCAGCTCTTCCGGCAAACCCGATCCCGAATACTACGAAAGTCTGTTCACAGGTCCATTCGTCGATGAAATGACCTTGGAATTTGCGAAAGCTGCCGTCGATGGTGAAAAACTCGGTGCGAATCCTGCAGGCGTTCCCGATATTCTCGGTGTCAGCCTGTCTAGCCATGATTACGTCAATCATCGCTGGGGACCAGAAAGTCGCATGTCACATGATCATCTCCAACGACTTGATCGTATGCTGGCGAAGTTCTTTGACTATCTCGATAAGAAAGTCGGCCTCGACAATAGCTTAGTCTTGCTCACTGCGGACCATGGTTTTCCTAACACCCCAGAGTTCGCACGTGATCATCAACTTGATGCCGCCCGAATTGATGGAAAAGAATTGGTCAATGCCCTCAATCTCCATCTGCAAAACAAATTTGGCATCGACAAACTCGTCAAAAAGTTATCTGCACCGACCGTTCTGCTCGATTATGCCAAGTTAGAAACCAAAGGCTTAAAGCGTGAAGATCTCGAAAATGCAGTGGCCCAATTTGTATTGAAATATCCCGGTATCGCTGATGCCTATACCCGTACTCAACTTGAAAGTGGCAATGTCCCGAATAACCGCATTGCGAAGCTGATGCAACGTGGCTGGAACCGTCAGGTCTCTGGTGATGTGATGATCGTGTTGAAACCGTATTGGTATTTCGGTAGCGACGATCATGGTACTTCACATGGTTCACCGTATCGCTACGACACCAATGTGCCGCTCATGATCATGGGAAAACCATGGATCAAACCGGGCAACTACGGACACTATGCTGAGGTAGTCGATATTGCACCAACCTTGGCGCACCTATTGCGAGTACGTTCACCAGCGGGAACTGAAGGTCGAGTACTTGTAGAAGCTTTAAAGTAAGACGGAAGTTGCAATAGGCAAAACCAAGCGCCCCCAAAAAAGCCGGAAGTGAACACAATCACCTCCGGCTTTTTTACGTCTCTGTTCGATCTCTTTTTCGGAATTCTTTTCTATCTCTTCGCTCGAACTTAATTAGCCCCTTAACTGCGAACCACTCTGGATTTAAAAGGCCACATCAAGAAACGGAACACTAAACGGACAAAGATCAACGTCAGGATGGCTTCGACGAAAGTCATGACGAAAGCAACAAACGCATTCCAACGTTCTGCACGTCGGCCATACTTCGCAAACATGCGATCACGTGCAATCTCAATACTGTCGTAGAACGTCGGCACCACCAGCAAAGTCAACAGTGTTGAAGTGATCGTGCCACCGATAATCGCAATTGCCAACGGACGATAGAATTCACCACCCTCGCCTACACCAATCGCCACAGGCAACATACCTGCAATCAATGCGAAAGTCGTCATCAAAATCGGACGCAAACGCATGCGACCAGCATACATTAAAGCTTCTTCTCTATCATGACCTTCGGCTTCACGCGCTCTTGCGCAATCGAGCAACAAGATTGCATTCTTTGCCACCAAGCCCATCAACATGATAATGCCGATAAAACTCATGAGATTCAATGTGCCGCCTGTGACCAATAAGGCGATCACCACACCAATCAAACTCAAAGGCAAGGACAACATCACGGCACCCGGTGCAGTAAATGAACCAAACTGCATTACCAAGATGAGATACATCAAACCAATCCCCATTACCAAGGCGATCGTCATTTCCGTGAACAACTCTTGTTGATTCTTCGCCGAACCTGCCAATTCGATACCGTAGCCGTTAGGGAAGTTAATCGACTTCGCTATTTTCAAGGCTTCCGATGTCACTTCACCTGGCGAACGTCCTTGCACGTTCGCCGAAACCGCGATCATACGCTTTCCATCGGCATGCTCTATCCGTGCAGGACCTTTGCCCATACTGATATCCGCAATCTGCTCCAAAGGCACCATCTTATCGGTGCCCGTCACGGCGATCGGCAAAGTTTCGATATTGTCGGCACTTACACGATCAGCAGGGTCTAAACGGACTGAAACGTCGCGCGTTTCTCCGGTTGGGTCAACCCAATCACCGACCTCAACACCAGCAAAGGCCACGCGTAAAGCGGTTGCCGCATCACTGACTGAGATCCCTAACGAGTTGGCCAGGCCACGATTCAATTCGATTTGTAATTCGTCTTTAGGATCTTGCTCAGACAAACCGACATCGACCGCGCCAGGGACCTTACGCAACTTCTCCATGAAGTCGCTTGTAATTTCCATTAACTTACGCGAGTCTTCGCCAGAGAAACGAATTTGCACGGGCTTGCCGCCGCCATTATTCAAATCGTCTTGCACCACATACTCGGCACCGACCAAGGTGCCAACCAAGGCGCGCAAGCTGACGGCAACTTCAGCGGCAGAACGTTTGCGCTCTGTGCTCTTACCGATGTCGACATACACACGACCACCAGTGATATTAACGCTCGAATTCGTCGCCACTGTTTCGGGCAAAGTGCGCGCCAATTCCGCCGCTTTCTCCACTTTCAAACGCGAGTACTCCAAGCTCGAACTAGAAGGCGTACGAATATTGATCATCAAGTTGCCACTATCGGACGCAGGCAAGAAACTGGTTCCACCAAATTTCACGTGTAAAGCAATCGCCCCAACAAAGCTCGCCATCGCAATCACAGCCATCCAACGACGATGATGCAGCGCCCAAGCGATCACATTACCGTAGCTCTCCGCCTTGCTATCGAACCACTTATTAAATCTCTCGAGAGTCAGACTGATGCCAGTCTTCGGCGCATGGTGATGCCCAGGTGGATCGCCCCAGAAAGCTGACAACATAGGATCAAGCGTGAATGAAATAAACAAACTCACGGCCACCGAACTCGTCACCGTCAACGCAAACGGACGGAACCATTCTCCAGAGACACCTGGCATGAAGGCCACTGGAATAAATACGGCCATAATCGAGAAGGTCGTTGCAGCCACCGCTAAACCAATTTCTGCTGTACCGTTCAAAGCCGCAGTGCGGCGATCCGAACCCTTCTCCATGTGACGCACAATATTTTCACGTACTACAATGGCGTCGTCGATCAAAACCCCGATGGCTAAGGACAAGCCGAGCAGTGTCATGAAGTTCAGCGTAAAGCCGCATAACCAGACCGCGATGAAAGCAGCGATCACCGAGGTCGGCAAACTCAAGGCGGTAATCAAAGTCGAACGCCAAGAATTCAAAAAGACGTAGACCACAAAAATCGTCAACACCGCGCCAAAGATCAATGCCTCAATCACGTTGTTCAAGTTCTTTTGGGCATTCTTACCGCCGTCCTGTGTGATTTCTAGCTTGGTGCCTTCAGGCAGCGTCTTATTAATTTCGTCGACTTGTTTGCGCACACGATTGGCGACCGTCACTGTTGATGCATCGCGCGACTTCATCACCATCAAACCAACGTTAGGATTACCATTGCGCACGCTGAAACCATTGATTTCGGCGAAGCCATCTTGAATCGTCGCCACTTGCGCTAAGCGAATCACTTCAGCGCCGCGACGTTTGACGACAATTTGTTCGAACTCCACAGGTGACTCTAAACGACCGACCAAACGAATACTTTTCTCGTCCATCACACCACGCACTTTACCCACTGGCGCTGTCGCATTCTGGGTTCGCAAAGCATTGACAACTTCCGTCACCGATACATTGAACTCACGAAGTTTTTGCGCCTTAAGTAGAACGCTCAATTCCCGTTTCAGAGAACCGTTCACGCCGACGGTGGCCACGCCATCAATGGCGCGGAAACGATCAGATAAATCATCTTCGGCTAAACGTGAGATCTCTGCGTGCGTTTTGGTTTTGGAAGATAAAGCCATTTGCATGATCGGCTGATCATTGGGATCACGCCGCTCGATAATCGGCTCACGCATTTCAGTCGGCAATTTGTAACGCACGGCAGCAATCGCATTACGCACATCATCCGATGCTTCGATCATATTGCGATCAAAATTGAAGCGCAGCTGGAAGTAGGCACTACCTTCACTGGCTGTCGCATTGAGTTGCGTCACGCCGGAAATACTTTGGAGCGACTTCTCGATACGATTCACAATTTCGCGCTCGACCGTCTCTGGAGACGCACCAGGATACGGCACAGAAACACCCAATACTGGTTCTTGTACATTGGGGATTTCATTCACACGCAGTTTGGACAAGGCGAGCAAACCGACACACATCAAAACAATGATGATGACTATGGTCGCTACCGGCCTTTTAATACTAAAGTCTGATAGAAACATATTATTTTCCTGTCGCAGATGCGGATGGAGTGTTTGCTGAAGAGCTAGAGCTTGCACCTGCAGCAGCTGATGCGCTCACAGCAGCATTTGTTGTCGATGCAGAAGTCGCTCCTGCGGATGGGATCATCACCACTTTCGATCCATCTTTAAAAGTGGACATCGGTTGACGCAGCACTTTGTCGCCAGCTTTGAGTCCCGACAACACGGCATAATCACCGCGTCGTACATCACGCTCACCGACTGTGATCTGCAAACGCTTCAACAAGCCATCTTGCAAAGCCCACACAAAAGTCTTATCACCGTCGCGCACCAATGCCCCGCTCATGACCGTCAGAGCTTGGCTGCTTCCTGCCTCGATGCGACCCTCAGCATATAAACCGGACACCTTAGGCTGACTAGAACCAACGAAGTCCACTAGAACCTCAACTTGGCGCGTGGTCGCATTCGCCGCTGGATCAACGCGACGCACTTTGCCAACGAATTGCTGGTCGTAGCCATTGATACGGAAACTCACCGACTGCCCCGCTTTGACGACATTGACCGATTCCGCAGAAACCAAGCCTTGGAAACGCAAACTGGTCGGATCGATGACCTTCATGATCTCTTTACCGATTTGGGCGGTGTCGCCGTTCGACACTTTACGTTCACTGACAATGCCATCAAAAGGCGCGCGAATTTCGGTCCGTTGCACTTGCTGACGCGCGGCAACCACACGGGCTTTGGCAGCGACTAATTCGCTTTGGGCATTATTGCGACGGATCTCTGCATCTTCTAAAGCCTGCATTGAAGTCATACCGGAGGCACGCAAGGTCTTCAGGCGTTCCAATTGACGCTCAGCTTGATCGAGCGTTTGTTGGGCCGCACGCGCTGCTTGTTCACTCGATGCCAATTGATCGCGGAAGCTAGTGTCGTCTAGACGTGCCAGTAGGTCACCTTTGCGTACGACCTCACCGTTTTCACGCATGACCTGCATCACGATGGCAGAAACTTCAGCGCGCAGGTCGGCTTTACGTTCGGGCTGGATTGAACCGGTAATCACGGGCCCAGAAGCCAAGGCATTGTTTTCGATAGTGAAGTAATCTTCTTTTGTCACTTGCACAGTCACTTGTGCTGAAGCACTGGCGCTGGCGGACTGATTTGCGCCCTTCTTGCATGCGCTCACACTAAGACACAATGCGAGAATGAGTAGACTAGGTCGCAACATAATAAAATCTCCCTTAGATGAATCGAGCTTTGAACGCGTTACCATACGTAAAGTTCCTACATTTGTCACGAAGTGGCGACGAATTTACGGCTTGGAGGAACGAACTTACGAAAACGTGCTTTTTCAGTTTTTGCTGAGCGCCTTCAAAGCACTACATAAATAATCAAAATAGCTAATTAAAAAAATATTAAATCTTGTACTGCTAATGCTGTTTCAATTGCTGCTTCGATTGAAATTAGCCCCGCTTCCACTTATACTGCGACGCGCGCGACACAATCGCCGATTTTTCATCCATTACCCATGGCATGAAAACCTGTAGAACACCCGTAATAAAACTAAACCATTTCATCCACTTATTTTTGCGGCCTCAGCGTAAGCAGCAAAACGCTCGCTTCACCTGTATCCGCGCGGAGCCATAAGCATGACCGCCTTTGTATTCAACGAAGTCAATTTTGACAATCACGAACAAGTCGTTTTCGCCTCTGAAGCCAAATCCGGCTTGAAAGCCATCATCGCCGTCCACAACACCAACCTCGGCCCAGCTATGGGTGGTTGCCGTATGTGGAATTACGCCACTGAAGCCGAAGCAGTGCGCGACGTATTGCGTCTCTCACGCGGTATGACTTACAAAAACGCCGTTGCTGGCTTGCCTATCGGCGGCGGCAAGAGCGTAATTATCGGCAATCCAAAAACAGATAAAACCCCTGCTTTGTTCGAAGCCCTTGGTGAAGCACTCGAACGTTTGGCGGGCCGCTATATTACCGCAGAAGACGTTGGTACAAGTCCTGCTGATATGGCTTCGGTTGCGAGCAAAACAAAATACGTTGCTGGCTTGGGCGATCGTGGGGACCCATCTCCTTTCACAGCCTTAGGCTGCTTCGTTGGTGCACAAGCTGCTGTCAAACATCACTTCAAACGTGATAGCTTCGATGGCTTGACCGTGGCATTACAAGGTCTGGGCCATGTTGGTTACGACTATGCACGTCGCTTACATGAAGCTGGTGCAAAATTGGTGGTCGCTGATATCGACCAAAACTCTTTGAAACGCGCTCAAGAAGAATTTGGCGCAACCATCGTTGATGTCAATGCGATTTACGACGTTGATGCTGACATCTACGCACCATGTGCACTCGGTGCGACTTTGAATCCTGACACCTTGTCTCGCCTCAAAGTAAAAATCGTCGCAGGTGGTGCAAACAATCAATTGGCAACTCCAGAAATGGGTGAAGCTTGCCGTCAAAAAGGTATTTTGTATGCACCAGATTTCGTCATCAACGCTGGCGGTATCATCAAAGTTTGCTACGAATACATGAACACACCAGAAGACGGCATGGATGCCCATGTTCGTCGCATCGGTGAAACTTTGGCTGAAGTATTCGTCCGCGCTGATGCTGAAGGCGTACCTACCAGCGTGATCGCTGATCGTTTGGCGGAAGAACGTTTCAAAAAATAAGCTTCACAAGTCGAGATTGAGGTTCTTTTTTCCAAGGAGCCCAATCGATCGGCGATAAAAAAATCCCAGATCAGCAAAAGCTCATCTGGGATTTTTTATTGCAAAGAATTCGCTGCCCAATACTATGGTGTGAAAACCACCTTCACACTGCTATTGACGGCACTCTTTTCGATCACGCCTATGCAGTTTGGATTTGCTGCAATCAGCTTGATGGTTTCGGCGGAGTCAGCCACATCGCGAGGCGCGCTTCCTTTGCCACTAAATACCAAGCGGGACCAAATTGCCTTCGCTTGTGCTTCATTCTTACCTAGCACTTTTTCAAAAAATTCCGTACGAGTACCACCGGAACTTGGCAATAAGGGCAATGCCTGACCGCCGCCAGGAAACTCCTTAGAATTTCCCAAATAGATGTCCGCGACCTGATCTTTGGTGAGACTTGCCACCGAGCTCTTTGACGACACCACAATGACGTTTTCAGCTTGCGCGAGATTTGCACACACAAACAATGCCGCTGCTAACAAGGTTTTCGTTGATAGTTTCATGGTTGGCCTCGCTTAGAATACAAAATCAAGATTCACGGTGAGCATCGACACTTTTCCGTCGAAGCCACTTGGCTTACCAAGCATCGAGGTCTCGTAGCTGTAGTAACCATTAGAAGCACCAACCGCTGGATACTTCATCTTTGCCATTTCTAATTGCGTCTTCAGGGCGAAATTTTTCGCAAAGTCCCAACGTACACCAATCATATTCACGGTACGGCTAGAATCGCCGGTCGCAATGTAAGATTCATTCAGATAATTCAGTTGTGCCTTCAATGCGGCAGGCGCGAATGGCCCTGGTGTTAAATTCGGTTTGGTTGCATCAAACTGATACCGACCTGTACCAATGTAAGGCGTAAAGTTGCCGATGCGGCGTGCTCCCAAAAGATTCCATCCTGTGACGGAAGCAATCACCACCGAGTTAGTATCGCGCTTCGCCCATTCAGCTTGCGCCAACCATTCACCATCATCATAGCTCGCGCCGATGGTCGAAATCGTCGCGGTAATTCCTTTTCTTGGCGCTACCGCATCAATCGCGGAGGCGCAGTTGGTACAGGCCGCCGCTGGAATTGCTTTCAGACTCGCGATATTCGCTTCAACGGAAGGAGAATTAAGTGATGCTTCGTACCAAGAGTAGCCAGTGCGAACCGACCAACTATCTTGCGCCCATTTTAAAGACAGGCCTTTTACACGATTCAAATCAACGTCGCCACCTGCCACGCTGACCTTGGTCTTACCGAAGAAACCTTCGACTTGCACATTGCCTTGGCCGACGCGTTTGTCCCACCGCATGGTCGCACCATCTTGATAAGTAATCGGGTTCACTTGATAGATTTCCGATTGTGGACGTGCTGTCGTCTGTGCGTAACTCAGATTGCGGTAGTCAGACATAATAAAAATCGGCGCTACGGTACGTCCAATTTTGAAATCGAATTCCGAGGAAATTGGGTAGGAAATATAGGCCCACTCGACGGTTGGCTGATTGCTTCCGTTGACATCCTTTTTGGAAATCAACTGAACCACGCCTTTGAGATTGCCATGCGGATTAACCGTCATTTGCAAAGAGGCCTGACTATCACCGTCGAACTTCCATTCATTAAATGACAAAGTCCGCTGTCTTTGCTCAGTGCGGACACCTGCCACGGTGCTATTTCCTTTGTAGCCACCAACGGTACCAAAACCATCAACCTTAAACCAATCACTGAATTCATCTGCACGTGCAGCGCTACTCAGTGTTAGTAGTGAAATGCCAGCTATTACAAGTGGATAAATTTGACGCGCTTTCATATTGTTTTCCTTTATTTGCAAGCCACACATAAACTTTCATGGATGGGTGAGACAAGATGAAACAACAAGCTTGAACAACAAAACTTAAGAATCGCAACACCTGAGGTTACAAGGATTTCTTTTCAGGAATAATTCATACTAGCAACATTCTGATGTAGGTCAAACCTCTTTCCAAGAAAAAACTATTTTGCTATTTTTTTACAACATTTCTTTAATCTTTCATCAATGGAATTTTTTGAAATATAGACAAATGAACAGCTTTTTCATCACTTTAGGCGACGTTGATGCAATACGCCGAATTCGAGGGGAACTAATACCACCATCGCCATCAGGTTTTCAAAGGTCTCCACTGCCGCGACAGACTCACGACGACAATCATCATTTGAGAAAAAGCCAATCCCAAATCAATCACAAATCCATCAATTCAATTTCCATCAGCAAATAAATTTGATCGAATTCCGCAATGGCACTCAACAACCTATGCGTCGGCATCCGTTGTAATGTTGCAGCCCTTGTTTAGCGAACGAAATAAACACCAGAAAAAAACGTCGATTCAATATACAAGTCGAAAGCGCTCGGTATACCATCACAAGCGCCATGTGTTTGGAGACACCGCACGTGGTCGAGTGCGATTGACTCGCTTTCATTCCGAACGATAACAACATCACGTCTATGACTACTAAACAAGCACAAACGCAGTGGGCGCAATTTATGCCCTTGGTCACCGTCTTCTTTTTCTGGGGATTCGTGGCCGCCAGTAATGACATTCTGATTCCCGTCTTCAAACAAGCATTTAACCTGACCCAAACCCAAAGCCAGCTCGTCTCGCTCGCCTTCTACGTGGCGTATACAGTCGGCTCGATTTTGTACCTGATCGTTTCGGCCATCATCAAAGACGATTTGATTAATCGCATCGGATACAAAAATGGCTTAGCCTTGGGGCTTGGCATTTCAGCCCTAGGAACTCTGTTGTTCTACCCAGCAGCCAATACCGGCTCCTTCGATTTGATGTTGGCTGGTTTATTCACAGTGGGTTTGGGTTTCTCTTTGCAACAAACAGCAGCGAACCCCTTGGCAATTGCACTCGGCACACCAAGCACAGGCTCGCAACGTTTGACATTGGCTGGTGGCGTCAATAATTTCGGCACCACGATTGGTCCTTTGATCGTCAGCTTCGCCATCTTCGGCGCGCCTTCCGCGACCAACACAGCGATTAGCATTGATAGCGTCAAGATTCCTTACTTGGTGCTCGGTGCAGCATTCTTGATCGTCGCTGTGTTCTTGAAATTCTCGGCGATTCCCGATCGTCCACAAGTGAACGAAGTCGCCCATGACGCGGCACAAAGCAGTCGCACGTCAGCCCTTCAATATCCGCAATTGGTAATGGGTATGATCGCCATCTTTTTGTATGTCGGTGTGGAAGTCTCCACAGCGAGTAATTTACCGGCCTACATGGAGAGCAAATTGGGACTCATGACCAAAGATATCGCCCCATATATTTCTTTGTATTGGGCGAGCTTGATGATGGGCCGTTGGACGGGCGCCGTAGAAGCTTTTGGCTTTGACATGAGTGTCGCCAAGATCGCCAAATTCCTCGCGCCGTATTTAGCGTTTAGCGTTTTCCTCGCGGTTAATGCGATCGCTCAGCATGACCTTACTCCCTTCTTCGTCTATGCGGCAATTATCTTAGTCTTGATTGCAGCGGATATCGCCAGCAAAGGCAATCCCGCTTCCATGCTCTTGATTTTCTCGGGGCTCGGCATAATTGGTCTGCTCATCGGTATGAGCACCAGTGGTATGACCAGCGTGTATGCGTTCACATCCATCGGTTTGTTCTGCAGCACCTTGTGGCCTTGCATTTTCGCTTTGGCGATTAATGGTCTCGGCAAACACACGGGCCAAGGTTCTAACTACTTGATCATGATGATTATGGGTGGTGGCTTTGTTAGCTGGGCGCAAGGTGCTTTGGCCGACCACATGGGCATTCAAGCAAGCTACATTATCGGTGTGATTTGT
Source organism: Undibacterium cyanobacteriorum (assembly GCF_031326225.1). Lineage (GTDB taxonomy): Bacteria > Pseudomonadota > Gammaproteobacteria > Burkholderiales > Burkholderiaceae_D > Undibacterium > Undibacterium cyanobacteriorum. The sequence continues at coordinate 3,704,830 of NZ_CP133720.1, forward strand.
TTCGCTTATCTCGCCTTCTATGCTTGGCGCGTGAAGGGCATTTTGCATAGCCAAGGCATCGTCTTAGATAAGAAAGTCGATCTGGCGCATTGATACGATTGCCTGGCAAATTCAGTCCATCATCTGACTGAATCACAAAGCAAGCCACAGTGCTCAAACACTGTGGCTTTTTTGTTTAGTAAACCGAATAAACTGCGAGTGAAAACCCTGCTTTGGTTGTCGAGTGAAAATGGCTTGTGTACATTAGCTTCATCACCTTTTTCTCGATTCAAAATGAACGCGCCATCTACTCCTTCTTCTGCATCGCCAGCTTTTCCGCCCTTCCGTTCGGCCGACACCTTGCATGCGCACATCGCGCACACCATGGCGTTTTATCATCCGCGCTGTATCGACAGTAGTGGTGGCTTTTACCACTACTTCAAAGATGATGGAACGGTGTACGACGCTGCCAGTCGCCATCTCGTCAGCAGCACGCGTTTTGTCTTTAACTATGCGATGGCCTATCGTCATTTCGGTCAGCCTGAGTACTTGGATCAAGTCAAACATGGGGTCGCTTTTTTGCGCGAGGTCCATCGCAATCCCAACACGGGCGCTTACGCTTGGCAGTTGAATTGGGCTGACGGTCAAAAACAAATCACCGATGGCACCAATCACTGCTACGGTTTAGCTTTTGTAGTATTGGCGTACGCCCACGCTCTGATGGCAGGCATGAGTGAGGCGAAAGACCATTTGTATGAAACTGTGCAGTTAATGGAAGACAAATTCTGGCAAGAAGAGTACGGCTTGTATGCTGATCAAGCGAGTGATGATTGGAGCGTACGCGATCCATATCGCGGTCAAAACGCCAATATGCATTCCTGCGAAGCGATGATCGCGGCCTACCAAGCCACTGGTGATCTCGCGCTCCTACATCGCGCAGAAAAAATCGCACGCTCGATTACTTTGCGCCAAGCCGCCCAAGCCGATGGCAAGATTTGGGAGCACTACGATAGCGAATGGAAAATCGACTGGAACTACAACCTCGACGACAAAGCGAATTTATTCCGACCATGGGGTTTCCAACCGGGGCACTTCACTGAATGGTCGAAATTATTGATGCTGCTCGACGGTTACGCCGAACACTTGCAAGAAGAAGCATCTTGGCTAGTCCCAACCGCAGAAAAACTGTTTGCCACCGCGATGGAAACGTCGTGGGATGAGCAACATGGTGGCATCTGCTACGGCTTTGCACCCGATCACAGTGTATGCGATGGCGACAAATATTTTTGGGTGCAAGCTGAGACTTTCGCGGCCGCCGCTTGCTTGGCCAAGCGCACTGGCAAAGAAAGCTACTGGCAATGGTATGACAAGATCTGGCAATACAGTTGGCAACACATGATCGACCATCAGCACGGTGCTTGGTATCGCATTCTGCGCAATGACAATAGCAAAATCAGCGACGAGAAAAGCCCTGCTGGCAAAACCGATTATCACACCATGGGCGCTTGCTACGAAGTGCTGAATGTGTTGGGCGCGTTTGGTAAGGGAATAGCGAATCAGGAAGGCACGCCGCATCATGGGTGAAATTTTGCAAGACGCACGCGCGTTTCCGGAATTTGTTTGCCCCGGTGAAGCGCTGACCGACATGATACGTACCGGACCAGATCAATGGCAAAGTTTGGTCGGCGGATCGACCTGGAATGTCGCACGCAGTCTCGCCAAACTCGGCCTATCGACTGGCTTTGCTGGTGCGATCAGTTGCGACTTATTTGGCGACGCATTGTACGCCGCAAGCGAACAAGCCGAACTCGATTGCCGCTTGATTCAACGCTATGCAAAATCTCCTTTGCTCGCTATCGTTGGTGAGACGTCGCCCCCCGATTATTTTTTTATTGGTGATGACGCGGCCGATTTATATTTTGATCCTGATGCATTACCGACGGGCTGGGATCAGCGCCTACGTTGGGCGCATTTTGGCGGCATCAGCTTGGCGCGCCCACGTCTTGCACCGAAACTGATTGCTCTCGCTCAGCGTTTGAAAGCACAAGGGGTCAAGATTTCTTATGATCCGAATTTTCGTAAGCTGATGGATGCGAACTACGACGCCACGCTGGTCACCATGTGCGGATTGGCAGATGTGATTAAAGTGTCGGACGATGACTTAATCGGCCTCTTCCGCAACACAGATCTCGTGCACAATTTTGCCAAACTGCGTGCCATGAACCCGAAGTCGATGATCTTATACACACGTGGTGCTGCAGGTGCATCTTTGCACTCGCACTTACACTTGCGGGGAGACGATCAAGATCACAGCTGGCATGCGCAACCTCCCAAGATTGCAGTCGTGGACACGGTTGGCGCTGGTGATGCCAGCATTGCCGGCTTGCTTTACAGCCTCGATCAACATCCAGAACGCAGCCCGCAAATGCATCTCAATTTTGCGGTCGCCAGTGGTGCTGCTGCTTGCCTCGCTGCTGGCGCTCAAGCACCAAGCGTCGCTGATATTGCGCCGCTTTTCGCTAGTATGAGTTGATATGAGCTGATATGGACTGAATTATTTTGGCTCGAATTTTTGCAAAAACCAAAGCCTGTTTGAAGACTTATCTAAAGACATATTTGTAGGACTTGTTTACCAAGGAAAACTATCTTGAAATCGCTTAAACCACCGTGCCTCGCATTCGCCATCGCTTCATTAAGCTTCTCCGTTATGGCCTCGAGCTTCGCCACCACGCTAGAACAAAACTCTGCGACCAAAACTAAACTTAACAAGGCCAATAAAGGCAACATGAGCAAGACTGCTGGGACTGTAGCTGCCGTCACCATGACCGATGCCGAAGCGGCTGTCATGGCAGAACGTGTTAAAGCAGAGACCCAACATGCGTGGCAAGCCTATAAACAATTCGCGTGGGGTCATGATGCGCTTAAACCATTAAGTCAAGGCAGCCATGATTGGTATGGTTCTTCACTCTTGATGACGCCGGTCGACGCACTCGATACGTTGTTGATCATGGGCTTGGATAAAGAAGCCAAAGAAGCGCAAGAGTTGATCGTCAGCAAACTCAATTTTGATCAAGATCTCAGCGTACAAAATTTTGAAATCACCATTCGATTGCTCGGTGGTTTGCTCTCCAGCTACCAGATGACGAAAGATGAGCGTCTCCTCAAGTTGGCCAAAGATTTGGGCGATCGCCTACTGCCCGCTTTCAACTCCCCAACAGGCATGCCTTACACCCATGTCAATCTCAAAACGGGCAAGGTCGATGGAAATGTGAGCAATCCTGCGGAGACCGGCACTCTCTTGCTGGAATTCGGCATGCTCAGCAAATTAACGGGTAATCCGATTTACTACGATAAAGCAAAGAAAGCCTTGGTGGCGACCTACGAACGTCGTTCTAAGCTCGATTTAGTCGGCTCTGGCATCAATGTCGAAACGGGCGAATGGACCGACAACACAGCGCACATCGCGGGCGGGATTGATTCCTACTACGAATATCTCTACAAGTGCTACCGCTTGTTCGGCGATCAAGACTGCAAAGCGATGTGGGACACCAGCATCAAAGGCATTAATCGCCATCTGGCTGACGAAGTACGCGGTGAATTCTGGTATGGCTATGTCGATATGAACACCGGCAAACGCACGGCGACCGTGTATGGTGCATTAGATGCCTTCATGCCAGCTTTATTGGTCTTGGGCGGCGATCTCGAGCGCGCTAAACGTCTGCAAGAATCTGGCCTCAAAATGTGGCGCTTACATGGCATCGAACCTGAAGCAATCGACTACGTGAATATGAAAGTCGTCTCCGCCGCTTATCCATTGCGTCCTGAAATCATTGAATCCGCTTACTACCTCCATCAAGCCACCGGTGACACAAAATACCGCGTGATGGGCAAAGAATTCTTTAATGATTTCGTCAAGCGCTGCCGCGTTCAACACGGTTATGCTGCGCTCAAAGACGTACGGACAGATTTGAAATCCGATTCCATGGAAAGCTTCGTGTTCGCCGAAACCTTCAAATACTACTACCTCTTATTCGCACCAAAATCCGCACTTGATTTCAACAAAGTGACCTTCAATACCGAGGCACACCCGTACCGTCTTGATCACTAGATGAGGTCGCCCCTGCGCAGGCAGGGGCCCAGTTTCTCTAGTTTTATGAGGCAAGCGAACGAACAGTCGTCATCTTCTGCAATGTCATCATCAGCAATAAAAAAAGACCAACAACAATATCATCACCAATATCCCATTCTCGCCAAGGATCACCTATGCGATTCCCCTCTTCTCTCAGCTTGTGCAAATCCCTACTTAGCCTTAGCAGTGTTTTCGTGATCTTGGCGAGCACGCCCATCGCCAGTGCACAACATTCGAGTTCGAGTTCTATCTCCGTCTTAGCCAAAACTCCGGTCAATACTTTCATCGGCACCCAAGACGACGGCAATACCTTCCCTGGTGCCTCGGCACCGTTTGGCATGATACAAGTGAGCCCAATTGGCGAACATTACTCAGGTTGGCGTTACACCGATCCAAAAATTCGCGGCTTTGGTCACTTCTTCTTATCTGGCGCTGGATGCTGGGAGCAAGGCGGTCAACTGTCCGTGTTGCCCGTCACCGGTAGCATAGGTCCCGGAGGTGATTTCGACACCAGCAAAGCGAACTCGTTTGACCACAAAAAATATGCCTCCAATTACACCCACGATGGCGAAGTTGGGACGGCGGGTTATTTCAAAATGCAATTGACCAGCTATGGTGGGATCACTGCAGAAAACACTGCACTGACGCGGGTTGCAGCTGAGCGTTATACCTTCGCAGCGAATCAAAACAGCGGCCATATCTTGGTCAATGTCGGTCAAGCCAATGAACGCCACTCCGTCGCTGGAAGCAGTTTGCAAGTGATCGACGATCATACGCTGGAAGCCAAGATCGTCACCTTGAGTTTTTGTGGCGGCACCAAGTACACGACCTGGTACCGCATGGAATTCAATCGCCCATTCAAAACGCATGGTGTCTGGAATGAAGTTGGTGGTAAAGAAGGTGTGCGTAGTTTGAGTCAACAAGGTGAAGTGCGTCCACACGGCGCCTGGTTTAGTTTCGATTTGAGTCATGACAAAAGTGTGACCGCGGTGACCTCGATCTCGCATGTGGATATCCAAGGCGCCCGTCGCAATCTCGGCGCTGAAGGAAAAATCGGCGAGACACTGATGAGCTTCGATGCCATGCGCGAGAAAGCTCAGGCCTTGTGGGCCAAAGAGTTGAACAGCATACGCATCACTGGCGGTAGCCAAGATGAACGTACCGTCTTTTACACCGCGCTGTATCACACACTGCTACAACCACTGACGGGCAATGATGTCGATGGTCGCTATCGTGGCTGGGATAATCAGATTCACACGACCGATCGACGCACTGGCGAAACCTACTATGAGTTCTTCTCGCTGTGGGATACCTATCGCGCGCAAAATCAAATGTTGGCTTTGCTACGACCACAGCGCGCCAAAGACATCGCCAATTCTGTTTTAAAGATCCATGAACAGAGCGGATGGTTGCCACGGTGGGGTTACGCCAGTTATGAAACCAATGTAATGACGGGTGATCCTGTGACGCCGTTCTTAGTCGATCTGTGGCGTTATGGCGCCTTGAAGGGCAAAGAAAAACAAGCGTATGCAGCACTGCGTCAAAATGCTTTCGGCGTGCCCGACTTTAAAATCCGCGCCCAAGGTCGCGCTGGCAATCCAAGCTATTTACAACTGGGTTTCGTGCAATATGATCGCGCCTTCCCTGCCAAAGGTATGGATGTCGATCCGCATCACGGTGGTTCCGCCACTTTGGAATACGCACAAGGCGATGCCGCCCTCGCCATGATGGCGCAAGCGCTGGGCAAAAAAGAAGATGCTGCGATCTTGAGAAAACGCGGCGCGAATTGGCGTCAAGTGTGGGACAACAGCGTAGTTGATCAAGAACTGGGTTTCAAAGGTTTTCCTCGCGCCCGTATCGACGGCGGTGACTGGTACACCGAAATCGATGGCAGTTATAGCCCTCGTTCAGAACACGGCTTTCACGAAGGCACGGCCTGGCAATATCAATGGCTGGTGCAGCAAGATGTGCCAGGGCTAGTTAGTGAAATGGGCGGACGTGAAATGGCCGGTAAGCGCCTCGATGCCTTCTTCGCACTCGAGGCTCTACAGAAAGATCCGCAACATGCGGTGCGCAAAGAATGGGTGGTTGGCCCCTACAGCTATTACAACCAATATCGCTACAACCCTAACAACGAACCGGACTTGCACGCACCATGGATCTACACCCACATCGGTCAACCATGGAAGACTGCCATCGTGGCACGCGCTGCTGACATCTTATTCAGCAATGCGCCGAATGGCGTGACGGGTAACGATGATCTTGGCACCATGTCGGCGTGGTATTTGTTCAGCGCTCTCGGTTTGTATCCATCGACTCCCGGCACCGGTCAGTTCTTGCTACATGCACCCAAATTTATCAATGCAGAGATCGATCTCGGCAATGGCAAAACCTTGACCATCAACAGCCTCGGACATCGTACTAACACCAATAACTTCATCCACGCAGCACGCTTCAATGGCAAAGCGCAAGACAAAGTATTCTTAGATTGGGAAGCCTTGCAACAAGGCGGCACCTTGGAATTCCAAATGAATGATCGCTTTGATCAGAACGGCTGGGGCACGCAATCGAAAAACTTGCCGCAAGGCTTGTCGGGGCGTATGCCTTAAGACCCCAACTGCGAAGGTTGGAATTTATTCAGAATTACATTTCGTGCAAATTCTTCTAGAATGGCGGACACTTTACTTGAGACAGATATTGTTCGCCATTCTGGAAAATCCATGCTCATCACTGTCTCCGAGCATCGCCAATTAAATCAACGTTTCTTTTGACGGGGAAAAATTGAACGTGCAAAGCGATCTCAATAAGCGCTGCTTTCCACCGGTAGTCGATGAACACACTGAGTTGCTAATTTTAGGCAGCTTACCAGGCGACGCCTCGCTTGCGCAACAACAATACTATGCGCATCCGCAAAATCGTTTTTGGCATTTACTATCGGATGTGTTTGCTATCGATTTGGTGAACCAAAACTACCAACAACGTTTGCAAAGCTTGCTCTCGCATCGCATCGGTTTATGGGATGTAGTGGCGCAAGCCAAACGCGAGGGCAGTCTTGATAGCAAGATCATCGAGCGCGATGACAATGATCTTCTTGCGCTGCTTTCCACCTTACCAGCGCTACGTCGTATTGCATTCAATGGCGGCACGGCGAGTAAAATCGGACTCAAGATTCTCGGCCCACGCGCTGAGGATTTCCAAATCCATCAACTACCATCGAGCAGCCCTGCTTACACTTTGGCGTATGCCGAAAAACTGAAGCAGTGGAAAAAGTTGCGCCCATAAAAAAACGACACTAGCCGGTACTAGTGTCGTTTTCTTTACTGCTTGATGCCTCACTGGGTGCCAATCTTAACTGGCAACCAGTGACATCATCAATTACTTCTTAGTTGGTGTAGATGCAGCAGACGCGGCTGAAGCAGAAGCTTCTACTTTGGGTGCGTGCTGACGCTTGCCAGATGCTTGACCAGTTGCGGCGTCGCGTGGTGAAACCACTGCTGCGCTAGCGGATGCACTAGCAGCTGCACTCGCCGCTGGTTTTGCTGGCGCGCTTGCTGCACTAGCGGCTGCACTTGCAGCTTTCTCAGCTGGTTTTGCGACTGCTGCTTTAGAAGCTGCGCTCGCTGCTGCAGCCTCTACTTTTGCTGCTGGTGTTTGTGCCATTGCAGAACCCATGGCGATCGTTGCAACAGCTGCGGACAACATTAATTTGTTGATGAGTTTCATGATCTATCCTCTAAAATTTCAATGATTAATTTAAGACTATTCGGGTAAAGCAATCAGGTATTTTGTTTGTTACTCGTAGTGCTTTGCTACGCCCTTCCACAACGCGAGCAATTTCAAAGCAGTTGACAGGTCCTCCAAAATTTCTTGAAAGCACGCTGAGTACTGTTAGGCAATACTTCAAGGCGAGCGTTAAAATACCGACTTCGAAAAGATGAATCAGAAGACAAGTTCTCTCATCTTTTTATCGCCGTTTTTCAATCCATGGTTTCAGTCCATGGTCTCAATCCAAGAGGAAGCCCATGCAATTTAGTGAAGTCTTAGCCAGTCTAACGAGCATCGACCATATCGCCGCAATCGAGTTGTTTTCATCGGAAGATCAAACCACGCCTGTCGCCCGCATTGAAAACAAACCAGGCTCGGCCGGCAGTGTGCGGGTCTACCACGCCTTGATCGCCGAGTTTGGTGCGATTAATGTTGCTGCAGCAGAGAAGGGTTTAACGCTGTATGCGGAACACACGGCAGATGCGGTGGCATTTCCTGGTAAGCATCCGAATATTGATCGCTTAATTCAGTTAAAGGAAACTGGACAAACATTGCAAGCAAAATCGATTGGTATCCAAGTCTAGATTCAATACTTCGGAGTCTTTATGAAACCAAAATCCATCATTTCGGCATTCATACTTTCCACAGTCAGCTTCTTTGCCGGTGCCAAACAAATTGAGAGAACGACGATTCTTCAGGTTAAGGTCACGCCAGATAGTTATATCGTCGAGTGGCAAACTCTCGTTCCTAGTAGTGGCTTAAAAAGATCTGCAAGTACCACATACAAAACGACAACTGAATTTTCAAAAGCATTGCAGAATTCAAAGCCTGCCACGCACGTGTGGCTTATTGAATCACCGAATCTCGAGAAAAAACGTTTAAAGGAAGCAACCACTTTACTTGAAAATGCCGGGTACAAAGGGAAAATTGGAATGATTGGAAATGAAGTGTTTTACTAGTGTCAATCAAGGGAATATCAACAGCGAATCGATCGCAATAGCGAAAAGCGGTACTCCCTCGAATAAATGCGCTTCGACTTAACGCTTTCAGGATCTGCTACTCCACCAACGCGTCCCCCAATAAACAGGCAAACCCGCTAGTCCCAATACGCTCACCCATAGCAAAGACTCACTACCGATACCGACGCTGACCCACACGATATACAGCATCGCAAAGACAGCAGCGGCGACCAAAAGACGTGGGCTCGTGCTTTGTAGTTGTCCGCGCTTCCAGAACACGAACAAGGCCGCCGTGCCGAAGGCGTAGAGCGGCATATTGGCAGCGGTGACCATCACGCTTAAGAAAGTGAATCCTTGCGCTAGGCTGCGGCTATAGTTCATCAAGATCATCACGCTGGCCAAGGCGGCAGTGAGCACTAATGCGATTGCTGGGGCGCCGTGACGATTCGATTTCGCCAAGGCAGCCGGGAAGACGCCATGCGATGCCATTGACGCAGTCATTTCGCCGACCAACAAGGTCCAACCATTCAAAGCACCGAGGCCACTGACGATGACGAACAAGGCAATCCATTGCGACATTTGACCTGGTAGATATCGCTGGAATAAATCGACAAAGGGTGCGCTCGATTGAGCTAATTCATTCGACGGCAGTAACAACAGCGGAATCGCCGATACGCCGATGTAGATGAAAGCCGCCAACATGGTGCCGACCATGGTCGCGCGTGGAATCGTCCGTCGTGGATCGTTCACCTTGCCAGCCGGGATGGTCGCACTCTCAACACCTAACATCGCGAACATGGCGATGGTTGCCGCTGCCGTTGTGCCCGCAAGGCTCGGCGCTTGCGTCGGTACGTATTGTTGAAACAAGACGGGTTCGAACAGCAAGACATACGCACCCAGTAGCAATACGCCCAACATCGGCATCAGCTTGATGATGACGGTGACCATTTGCACGTGGCCCGAAGTGCGCGCACCGAAAATATTGATGGCAACAAAAAACCATATCAAACCTAAAGACGCCGTCGGCGCAAACCAGCTTGCTTGATTCAAGGTAGGGACGAAACTGCTGAGGTAGCCGACCACGCCGATCGCCACCGTGGCATTGGTAATCCAAATCGAGACCCAGTAAGACCATAAAGCAAAAAAGCTCGCCAACTCGCCAACACCCTTGCGCCATGGAGCGCTGGGCAGCTCTCCTTCGTTAGGAATAAACGCGCGTCGAAAATAGGCATAAGGGCCATCGTCTTGTGGAAAGGCGCGCGCCAGATTCGCGAACACCAATGCGATCATCACACAACCGAGTAACGTCACTGCCCATCCTAAGAAAGCATTCCATCCATACGGCGCCAACGAGGCAGGTAACATGAAAATGCCCATGCCGATGATGTTACCGATGATCAGCGCCGTGCACATCCAAAAGCCTAGCGGTTTAGTTTGGTCGGACATGGAGGTTCCGTTTCAGAATAAGAGATCGTGATGAGATGCAACGTGTAGGCTGGGCTGCAATGCCCAGCGTCCAGAGGACGAATGTTTGGTTGGGATTCATTTCATGCGGCGCGATTCTGTCCTTTATGTTGGGCTTCGCTTTGCTCAGCACCAACCTACGGCGTTGCTTCTGCATTATTGTCGACATCGCGTTTATTTTGTTGGGCTTCGCTTGGCTCAGCGCCAACCTACATTCTTTATTTTTGCTGGGCATACGCACGTCGCAACAGATTATGAAAATGCCACACGCCGCTTTCACGTTTAGGATTAAGGCGCCCTGCTTCATACACGCCAGAGGCTAAACCTCGCTGCACTTGCTCGCAAATGGCGATATCTTCGGCTTGAATCTCATCACTGAAAGCTTGCTCGCTGGCAGCCCTCGCTTGCACCTCAGGATCATCGGTATAGTAATAGTCGAACTCCACCACACAACGCTCATGGCCGAGCGGAATAATGCGATTAGTTTGCAAACGGCCCGGCGTGATATTCAGCATGACATTGGGGTACACGAAGTAGTAATAGGCGTGCCCATCACCGTAAATACCTTCATTGTTACGCAGGGGAGAATGCTGCAAGGAATACCAAGCAAAGAGCTCGGTATCGTAGACACGGTAATCCAATACTTTGGACAACCCCGGATGCACATACGGTAAGTGATAGCCTTCGAGGAAATTATCGACATAGACTTTCCAATTACAGGCGAGCTCGTATGAATCACGTTTAGCGAAACGCATGGTCGATAAATCGTGTGGCACGATGCGTTCGGCGATGCCAGCATACACTTCATCGAACGCGGGCACATCCGAACTTAAGGCGACGAATACCAAGCCGTTCCATTCATGCACCCGAACATCATTGAGCCGGATGGTGCCGACATCAAACTGCTGCGCCCCCTGCATCTCGGTAGCGCTGCGCAGTTGCCCATCGAGACTATAAGTCCAACCATGGTATGCACATTGCAAGCTCTTGGCCGCCGAGCCTTTGCAAGTCGCAATCGGCCCCGCACGATGCTTGCACACATTGTAGAAAGCACGCAGTTGCCCATCTTGATGACGCACGATCAAAATCGGTTTATTCGCGATTTGGCAAACCACGTGGTCACCGGTGTGACGTAAATCGCCAGCATGAGCGGCGAGTTGCCAAGTCTTGGCAAACACTTGCTCTTGCTCGACCGCGAGCCATTGGGAATCTTTATAAAAATCAGCGTGCAAAGCCACCGCCACATCGAGCGGTAATTCGGTACACATTTCAGCCAAGGTTTTCGTTGCAGGCAAAACTCACTCCTCCATGCTAGTGCGCTCAATTCCGAGCACTGAGCACGATACATGATTCAACAATACAAATATAAAAATAGCGAGATCACACTCTCACATAGCACTTTTACATAACACTTCTGCACTTTAAGCTAAGTTTAAGAAAGCCAATGCATGATGTATCTCAAGACGCTTGCATGACCATAACTCAAACTAGATCTTGATGTGAATGAATGTCGTATTTCGGCTACTTCGGGACAAGAAAAATCCTTCAGATGCACTAAGAGGTGCGAAGAGGACCGAGATGAAACGAAACCTTGCCACCAAGATGACAGTAGAACTCAGATCAGCAAGCACCGAAATGAGCGAGACAACGAACATTTAACTCGGAGGCTGTTATGAACGAAACACCATTCAACCCCAACGTAGAATCACCCGCTACACAAGAAGCAAGCAAGCAAACAAGCCAGGGCATGCGTCCCGTGCTGATTTGGGATGTTCCTGTGCGACTCGTGCATTGGCTCATGGCCCTCAGTTTTACGGGAGCTTATCTCACTTCTGAGGCCGACGACTGGCGTTGGTTGCATGTGAGCTTGGGCTACACGATGATGGGACTCATTGTTTTCCGCGCCCTGTGGGGCTTTATCGGCAGTCGGCATGCACGTTTCACTTCGTTTATCAAAGGGCCTACCGAAGTCTTCGCTTATTTGAAATCGCTGGTATCCGGTCGTGCTCAGCACTACGCTGGTCATAACCCGGCAGGTGCGATTGCCATTCTCGCCTTACTGATCTTAGGATTCATTCAAACTAGTACGGGGCATCTGTTATATCAAGATCTTGCTGGTGAATGGATGGAAGAAGTACACGAAGCCTTGGCGGCGGTTCTGCTTGGCGTGGTGTTGGTTCACATCGCGGGCGTATTCATCTCGAGTCACTTGCACCGCGAGAACTTAATCAAGGCCATGTTCACAGGACGTAAGCGCGCTGATCAAAAAGTCGCCATTCATAGCCATTGGCGCAGCATAGGATTGCTCGTATTATTGATGGTCAGCGCCTTTTGGACCTATCAGTTACAGGACCAGTTGCAGCATCAATCAAAAAATACAGCAAACGACGGAAAAACCGCAACGACCGAATCGCATGCCACAACAAAACAAGGCAAGCACGAGGATGACGATGATTAAGATGAAGACAAAATCCAAGAGCGTGATATGCGCATCCTTCTCGTAGAAGATGATTCCATCCTCGGTGATGGGCTACAAAGCGGCTTACGCCAATGCGGCTTCGTGGTCGATTGGGTGCGCGATGGCGTGGCTGCTGAATACGAGCTACGTAGCCATGCAAGCGGAGAAAAAATCTATGCTGCCGCAGTGCTCGATCTTGGTTTGCCTCGTGCAGAAGGGTCGCAAGTATTGAAAAACATTCGGCAGCATGGTGTTCAGACACCCGTCTTAATTTTGACGGCACGTGATAGCGTTTCCGACAAACTCACGAGCTTCGATTCTGGGGCCGATGACTATGTCGTGAAGCCAGTCGATTTACTCGAACTTGCAGCGCGCTTGCATGCGCTGATACGACGTTCGCACGGACAAACTCAGAACAAAATTCGATTACAGGATCTTGAAATTGATATCCCGAGTCGACAAGCCAAATTGAATGGGCAAGAGTTGAACCTAAGTGCTCGTGAATTCGATGTCCTACATGCTTTAATGCTCAACGCAGATCGGGTTCTATCACGGGAGCAAATTGAGAAAAATCTTTACTCTTGGGGGCATGAAGTCGAAAGCAATACCGTTGAAGTGTATGTTCACAAACTCAGAAAAAAACTGGGTAACCAGTTGATCCACACGGTGCGCGGAGTCGGCTATTTGATGCGCAAAGAGACTTCGTAGAGACAAAAGCATGCGTCCAACATCCTCCCCATCAATGCAGAAACGATTAACGCTGATTCTGTTGACAGCGCTGAGCCTAATCTGGGTATTGACTACCCTCTTGGTGTGGCGCGACGCGAGTCACGAAACGGATGAAATATTAGATGGGCACTTAGCGCAAGCGGCAGCGCTCTTGGTGGTCCAGCAAGCCAGCGATTTTGTCGATCAGGAACAATCTATCAAAACGCCTTTACTGCATCAGGATGCGCCGCGCGTCATGTATCAAGTTTTTCACGAGGGCAAACTAAGCTTACGCTCAGAAAACGCACCACGCACTGCGATTCTCCCCTTACATTCCACGGCAAAACCGAGTTACAGTAATATTCGTTTTGAACAAAACGATTGGCGCTTATTTGCGACCCAAGGTGCAGAACAAGATGTGGTGGTCTACGTCGCCGAAAAGCAAAGCGCTCGTGCAGAAATTCTCCATGCCTTAATGCGTAGCTTAACGCTGCCCATGCTGCTTGCCTTGCCACTGCTGGCACTCAGCATTTGGTTTGCCGTTCGTTATGGGCTGAACCCTCTGCGAGAACTCAGTCAGCACTTGCAGACACGCCAGGCAGGTAATCTGGCGCAGATCAGCCTCACTACCTCGCAACAAGAAATTGAACCGGTCTTGGAAGCGCTGAACGATCTGCTTCAAAAGAACGCCAAACTGCTGGCATCTGAACAGGCGTTCACTTCCAATGCTGCGCATGAACTCAAAACACCGATCGCCGCCATCCGCATGCAGGCACAGGTTGCGGCTGTCGCGGAAGATCAACAAGACCGGCAACACGCTTTAAGCCAGCTACAAGTCGCCTGTGATCGCGCCAATAGAACCATCGAACAACTGTTGACGCTGGCGCGCATCGAACAGACAGGGCTTGCGCTCGACGAGCCGATTAATTTTGCTGATTTGGTACGCGAGGCACTCAGTGAGATGGCCATCGCCGCGATCGAAAAGCAGCAACAGATGGGCTTCGAACAGCAATGTGAGCCATGCCTCACCAGAGGCAATTCCACCCTACTCAAAATTTTACTGCGCAACCTCATCGACAATGCAGTCCGATACTGCCCGGCGCGGGCAAACATCGCGCTTTCGCTCACCTGCAATGAGCAAGAACTCCACTTTCAAATTGAAGATGATGGGCCTGGTCTGAGCGAGACAGAACTACAAAAGATCGGCGAACGCTTTTATCGCGTCTTAGGCAATGAAGCGAGCGGCACTGGTTTAGGATGGTCGATTATCCGCCGCATCGCCGAAGTACACCAAATACAAGTCGCCATTGCACGTGCCAAACCTGAAGGTGGCTTGCGCATAGAACTCAAACTACCGGCGCAAACCCAGCAAAATCGGTCATCACTGCACTAGCGACTATTTTGAGCATCACTTGTCATTCAGCGATCGCACTTGTAAGAGCTGCGCCAACTTCTGCATTGACTCTCGGCTACTTACTTCAATCTTCAAAGTACGCTGTGGCTGTAAGGTGAGCGCATTGTCAGACAATTTCACCGGCGCGCCACGGAAGTCCAAGATCACTGCACGCGCCAAGACGGGACTCTTCAATTGAAGTTGGTAGCGATTGCCGACGGACTTCCAAGTGAGCTCGATGTTCGCTGACGGCAGTTTGAGCTCCTTCGCCGGAGCAAAATAGATTTCGTCCTGCGCAATGACGGCCTCGCCCTGCAATAACTCCATCAACACAAAATGACTGCGAGGATCGCGCCCTTGCAAGAGCTCTTCGTTGCGGATGTGAGCAATGCGCTGAGCGGTATTCGGTCCGATGTTGAATGGAATAATCTGTTCGCGGAAGACCTTGCCAGTGAAGTCCATGCTGCGCAGTCGTACTTTGACGACGGTGTTCTGCAGACGTTCAGAAGCCACACTGACGCTGGTCACGCCATCCAGATTTTCCGCCACCACCGTGAGCGGCGCAAAGGCTTTGCGGGCCTGATAATGCAAAGCCTTCCAATTACCGAAATAATCAATGCTCGACCATGATGCCCCCGGCCACACGTCGTTCAATTGCCAGTACATCGAACCCATGGTGCGCGGCATGCTAGCGCGGTGATGTTTAATCGCGAGTGTGATTCCTTCCGCTTGCATCACCTGACTCAGGTATAAGAAATGAGCGAAGTCGCGTGGCTCGCCATAGTTGGCGCGAATATAGTGCAGGAGTCGCGCATTGCCCTCGCCGGCCATGAATTTTTGGTGTTGGCGGATGACAGGATGATCGATGGCTTGCTGATCCGCTTGAGCGAAGTAATCGACCGTTGATTGCTGTGGCCAAGCTTGCAAACCAAACTCCGACATAAAACGTGGTGTCTCACGTTGATATTCTTCGACGGGTTTAGAACCGCCCCACACGTCCCAATAGTGTTTATCGCCGCGCTCACTGTCATTGGCTTTGTCGTCCAAATCATTGCTCGGCGAGCTGGACCAATATGGCACGCCCTGTCCATGGTCTTGCACGACTTGACGCAGATCGCGACCAAAGAGTTGCACATAGCCTTGCCACACTTGCTCAGCAAAAGTGGGATTGGCTTTTTGCAGTTCTTTACCAATGCCCCAATCCTTCCATGCCGTTTCCTCTTCATTATTGCCACACCATAAGACGACACTGGGATGCGCATTCAAACGTTGCACTTGCTGCTTCGCTTCTTCTAACACGTTGCGCCGGAAAGCATCGTCGTAAGCAGGAACCACGCCACCACCAAACATGAAGTCTTGCCAAATCATGATGCCCATTTCATCGGCCATGCGGTAGAAGTCATCGTTCTCGTAATAGCCGCCACCCCAAATTCGCAGCATATTCATATTCGCATCACGTGCTGCTTGAAGAATCTCACGCTGCTGCGCCACAGAAATACGATTGGGGAACATATCAAACGGAATCAAATTCGCGCCCTTGGCGAATACTGGGATACCGTTCACCAAAAAAGTAAATGCTTGTCCGCGCTTGCCGGTGTTTGGATTCACCTCTTGATCGAGACTGCGATCGAGAGTGACGGTACGCAAGCCTATCGTACGCGCTTGCTTAGCCAAGACGCGTTGTCCCGCTCGCAGTTCAAATTCCATGCGATACAAGGCTTGTTTGCCATAGCCATGTGGATACCAAAGCTGTGGCTTGGCGATCTTGATATCGAATTGAGCGTGTCGTGCTTCCTTGGCGTTTGCTATTGCGCTATCCAAGTCGCTCAAAATGCGCTTGTCTTGCGCCACCACTCGGCCACGAGGGTCACGTACTTTCCACCAAACTTCAAAAGGATTCGTTCTCGATACCGGTTGCAAACCCGCCTGCAAATCCATCTGCACATCAACTTGTAAATCTACTCTTAATTGCGCTTGCTGTTGATCGAGCTTGACTTGGCGCACTTGGACTTGCTCCACCCTCACCTCATCGTAGGTGATCAAACTCACAGGGCGCCAAATACCCGCTGTCACATAACGCGGCCCCCAATCCCATCCATAGTGATAACCAGGCTTGCGCACAAAATTCGCGGTCATAGCGTCTTTCGGTTCATCGCCATACGGTGAGGGATAATTGCCTGCTAATTTATGCGGCATCGCTTGCACTTGCGGCAGCATCTTGGTGATCGGTGAATACAAGCGCACCAAGATCGTGTTCGACTTGGCTTTCAGTTTGGCGCTGACATCGATCTCATAGGTGCGAAAGGCATTCTCAGCCGCTATGATTTTTTCACCGTTAAGGAAGACTTCCGCAAAGGTATCGAGACCATCGAAACGCAGGATCTTTTTCCTGTGCTGAAGTCGCGCGGCGTCGAGTTCAAACTGCAATTGATATTCCCAATCTGCCTTGCCTATCCATTGCAGACCGGCCTCAGCTTGCCCCGCATAAGGATCTTGAATCAATTTGTGATGTAAAAGATCAGTGTGTACATGACCCGGCACTTGCGCGGATCGCCATGATTGCAACTCTTGATGGTCTTGCGCATGTTGCTCAGCGATGCGAAATTGCCAGCCCGTATTGAGCATGAGGCGCTGCTCTTGCGCTTGCGTGATGGATGCAGAAGACATGAGCGCGGCCATGATCATCAGTTTGGATAAGAAGTCGATGGAGGGGGCAGTGATGCGTCGAAAAAGGGCCATGGCGTTTCTCGAATTGTTCATGGGGTTTGATGAGGACGATGACGTTCGCCGATGCGCTCGCCAAAAGATTCAGTAATTGAACTGCGAAGGCACTTGGGCATTTCAGCAATGAAGACCCAAGCGCACGATTCGAACTTAAGACAATGGATTTCCGCTTTCGCGGGAATGACGGCAAACAACGATCATTGGAACAAGTCCGTATTCAATCCGAGCTTGCTCACGTTATTGCCATTCACTTCGCCTTCACCACGGCCTTCTGCACCGCGCTTTGGCGACCGTCTGCCAGCACCGTTAAGACTTTTACAGTCAGGTCTTGTTGCGCAGCGAGGTTCACGGTCATTGGTCCTTGATAAGCAGCGCCAGTCGCTTGTGGTTCGCTACCATCGATGGTCACAATCAACTTACTTCCCGCCACCGGCGCTTGCAATGCGATCTTTGCTTGTTGATCTTTCACGCTGATCGTATCGAGACCACGTGGACGTGGAATCCTATAGCCAATTTTTTGCGCCGACAGCCGCGGATAGTGCGCATCAAGACGTTGCTCGAAATCTGCGAACTGACGCTGTGCTTGTGGCGTCCAGCCGACCTCTGCCATCGCTAACAAGCGCGGGAACACCATGTACTCGACTTTTTCTGAACCACGTAAATACTCGGTCCAGACATTCGCCTGCACGCCACGAATATGATGTTGTTTGGCAGCGTCGAGTACGCTTGGCACAGGGTTATACGAATACACTTTTTCGATCGGAATTTCGCCGCCCAAATTCCACAACTCTTGGTCTTTTGGTCCTTGACCCGCATCGAAATAACACCACGAGGTTGGCGTCATAATCACATCGTGCCCTCCTTTGGCTGCGTGGATACCGCCTTCCTCGCCGCGCCATGACATTACGGTGGCATTCGGCGCGAGTCCGCCTTCCAAAATTTCATCCCAACCAATCAAGCGCTTGCCTTTGGCGTTAATCATTTTTTCGACACGACGAATGAAGTAGCTTTGCAACTCGTCTTCATTTTTCAAGCCTTCACGTTTCATCACGTCCTGTGCCAAGGGGCTGGCTTTCCAACGTGTTTTCGGTGCTTCATCGCCACCGATGTGGATGTAAGGTCCAGGGAATAAAGCCGCCACTTCCGTCATCACGTTTTCGAGGAATTGGAAAGTCTGTTCACTCGGGCAGTAGATGTCCTCAATCCCCCCCCACACCGTACCCACTTCAAATGGTCCTGGCGTACAGGCTAATTCTGGGTAAGCCGCGATGGCAGCTAATGAGTGGCCCGGCAATTCAATTTCCGGTACCACCATGATGTGCTTGCTCTGCGCATAAGCGACGACGTCTTTGATTTGCTCTTGCGTGTAAAAACCACCATACGGCTGACCATCGCCAATATAGGGATTGAAATTGCGATCCTTAATCGTCTCTTTGCGGAAGCCGCCAACCTGCGTCAATTTCGGATACTGCTTGATCTCGATGCGCCATCCTTGGTCTTCGGTCAAATGCCAATGAAAGGTGTTCATCTTGTACACCGCCATTTGGTCAAGCAACTTCTTGATGAACTCGACTGAGTACATGTGACGTCCGACATCAAGGTGCAGACCGCGCCATGCAAAGCGCGGCTGGTCCTTGATTTGCATCGCTGCGATTTTCAAGCTAGTCGATTTGGAGTCGGTTTTCGTCGCCGGCAATAATTGCAGCAAGCTTTGAAGGGCATAAAACTGACTATTGGCATTACCATTCAATTGAATCTGCGTCGTCGTGATGTTCAGTTGATAGGCTTCGTCACTCACTTGGCGGACCTGATTCAGATCGGCGTTGCCGTTCTTCGTGGTGCTCAACACAATCACATTACCTTCTTTTGCATGCGGCTGTCCGAGTTGCACTGACAACTTAAAACCCAAACTCGATTCGATCGCTTGGCTCAGTAAATTCGCGTTAACTTGCGAGCTTGCATCATCGGCATAGATGCGCGTTTTATTCGACAATACGAAAACCCCAGCTGAAGGGTTGAGTTGCGCTGGCATAGGAATCAAGGCGGGCTTACTAGCATTGAGCGTTGCTGATTTTTGACCGGTCTGTGCTGCGGCATTTCCACTCACCAGCAAACCTGCCGACAAGGTAAAGCAAGCGAGGCTGGCGACCAGTGCGCCCGTTTTCAAAACTCGCGGGAGCGAACGTGGGGAAGAAAAAGGTGAGGCGCTAAGCTTGATGGTGCGTGACATAGATTCCCTTGAATGTAAAAGACAATGCCAAACTAATACTGCATGCCATGGCGAAACCTACAGCTTATAGCGAAGTCTTTTTACATATCAAGGGTTTACGGGAAATTACCTAGTGTTTAGCCTAGCAAGTAAACAGTTCCGCCGAAATCCTACACAATGCGCTTTACAGATTGCCGTTGCCTGGGGGATTACCACCGCCCATGCCGCCATTCATGCCACCGCCCATACCACCACCGCGGCGTCCTTTATGACCTTCCCCCTGAGCACCACGTCCTTCGCCCCGGCCTTCGCCGCCGCGGCCACCAGGATGATCAGCCACACGCATTAATTGGTCTTGCAACATCTGCGCGACAGCATCTCTTTGACTATCGCTCAAAGCGTCATACAAGCCCATCCACGCTTCGCGTAACTCCTTATTTTCTTGGAATGTCGCCAGATCATCTTGATTCATGAGGGCGATCATATCGCGTAGCTCCGGCGCTTTCTCTTTGAGCCGATTTTTCACACTCATTTGTATTTCTTGACGACGCTCGTCGCGCGTTCTTTGTATGCTCTTCGTCTTATACTCAACCTGCAGCCATAGGGCCTGCTGATTGCTACTTAATTTCGCAAGATTCTTCATTTCGCCCAAAATGGGCACCACATCTTGTAGGCGAAAATCATTGAGATCAATCGCGTGCGCCGGTGGCACAAAGCATACAGCCGAGATCGCGATTAGACTGGCGCTAGCCTTCTTCAAAAACGGAAACATCTGAACTCCTTTAAATCGATGTGGAAAGAATCACCGCATCTTACGCCGACATTTCTGTTTTGCGAGGCCTCCGTTTTGAGCTATTCAAGCAATCGTAAAGAAGTGATACACAGCGATACTTTTCAATCGTTGAACTTAAGCAGTTGAATCATTTGATGTTTTCGCCAAGCGGATGCGACGCATCAATGACTCAACGCGAAAACTCGTCCGCCTCACCAACAATTCTTTACAAAAATTTTCTTCTCTTCCGACGAACGATTGATCTTCTCAGCCGCAAGCCCAATTAGAAAGCGATTCAAAATAAGCAAATTAAATATGCATTAATGTGCATTAATTAAGCATTCGCTTTGTACAAATCCGACACCACGCAGCAAGGGTGTTGTGATTTATCAAAACTCAGAAATCAAGTGGTGCGAAACAAAGCGATTTTCTTTCCAATGAACAACAAAGCACGTATGCTTCACTACAGTCGCTCGTTCCACGCTCTCCTCACGAGGTTGTGTTTATGCGTTTGAATTCTCAAGCCTTCCGAAAGACTCTTCTCCCTTTCTTCGTCTTTTGCATCGGAGCCCTCTTTTCAGGCTTACTCGCCCATGAGCGTTATCAGAGCAATGTGCAAACCGTCGAGCAGGAATATAAGGACGCCAAAGACCACATTATTGAGGAGATCAAACGCCGCTTCTCCACACCCATCTACGGCATGACGAGTATCAAAGCACTAGTCTATGTCCACCCACACTTGAACCACGAGGTATTTAGAACAGCACTCAACAATCACGATCTTCCAAGAGAATTCCCTGGAGTACGCGGTTTTAGTTTGTTACAACCAGTTCAACGTTCTGAACTTGCTGCATTCATAGAACAGCAACGCAAAGAGGGCCTCAAGGATTTCGGCCTTCGCGAGCTGTCAAATAATGTTTATCCTGACCTTTACGTCGTGCGTTATGTCGAGCCACTCAATGGCAATGCCAAAGCCATGGGGCTCAATTTAGGATCGGAGCCAATCCGACGCGAAGCACTACAGAGGGCAATTGATACAGGGCTCCCGCAAATGACGGGAGCAATCAGTTTGGTGCAGGATCATCGCCAAACGAGCGGCGTAGTGATCTTCTATCCCATTTATCGCATGGGGGCCGACACCAACACGGTCGAAGAACGACGAGCCGCGTTAATGAACTTGGTCTCGACGCCCATTGTCGTTGAAGACTTACTTCTAGGGATTAACGAACATCAGGCTCAAAGTATTGATTTCGAATTATTTGATATTGTAGAGAGCGGCAATCTTGACGCGCTTCTGTACGATTCTGATCATCAAAACGTATTGAAAAATAACGTTGACGGCGTCAGACGTTTCAATCACACCGAAACTATTGAGATCCATGGGAGGCGGTTGACGCTCTATACATCAAGTAGCAAACAACTTGAAAAAGAAATCGACGAACTGAGCGCGTTTCTATTGTTCCTCGGTGGAAGCCTAATCAGTCTTCTTGCTTCACTGATGATTTGGAAACAAGGCAATATGCAAATCAGTGCCGAGCATATTGCTGCTGAAATGACGGAGGAGTTGGAAAAACTCGCTCAAGCCGTCCGCCATACCAACGACGCAGTGATATTCACAGATTTAAGTGGTCGTGTGAAATGGATCAATCCCAGTGTCGTCCGCATCACCCATTTCACCTTGGAAGAGATTCGAGAAAGAACGATCACCGATGTACTGCACGATCCAGAACAAGAAATGGCCAGCTTCGAAGCATTTCTCACTCAGTTTGATGAGCTTAACGCTCACCATCTTGAGTCCCGCAACCAATCAAAAGACGGTCGCATACATTGGTTGGAAATCGAAAAACAAAATATCTTAAATCGTCATGGTGATCTCGATGGATACATGTTTATCTGCAGTGACATCACTGAGCGCAAACACACCTTAGATCAATTAGAAAAAGCGATCCGTGACAGCGAAGCGCTACGGACGACACTTAATTTGCACGCCATCGTTTCAATTTCGGATCGCAAGGGCACCATTATCTCGGTCAACGATGCTTTCTGTGAAATCAGTGGCTACGCACGCGAAGAATTGATTGGTTCCAACCACCGCATCGTCAATTCACGTGTGCATGACGAGCAATTTTGGAGTGGGCTGTGGCAAACCATTAGTGCCGGTAAGTCTTGGCGCGGCGAAATTTGTAACCTCAGTCGCCAGAACAAATACTATTGGGTTGACACCATCATTACGCCCTTCTTCGACAGAACAGGACGTGTCGAACGCTATGTCTCCATTCGCACCGACATCACCAGTCGCAAAGAAGCTGAGTTCGCCTTACAGCGTAGCCAGAAAGCCTTATTGCAGGCACAGAATACAGCAAGGATAGGCAATTACACTTACGACATCGTTAAAGACCAATGGCAATGCTCTACTACCTTAGATGACATCTTCGGCATTGACGCCGGTGCCACCAAGAATATGGAGGCCTGGGTCAACTTAGTCGTTCCTGATCATCGAAACCTAGTACAAAACCATTTTGTACAAGTCATGCAAGACCATAAAGAGTTCAATCTCGACTATCAAATCAAGCGCAAATCCGATGGCGCGGTGCGATGGATCATGGGTATTGGCAACTTCAGCTATGATGCTGAAGGACGCCCTCTTGCATTAGACGGCGTCATTCAAGACATCACCGAACGCAAGGAAATCGAACTTCGTTTGAAGGAAAACGAAGAACTACTCAATGACGCACAACGTACGGCACGTATTGGCTCCTATGTCACCGATATCAGCAAAGGTGTATGGCGCGGTTCACCGATGATGGATGAAATTTTTGGTATTCGCGCAGATGAGGCTAAAACGATTGCCACATGGGGCGACATCATCGCACCAGAATATCGTCAAAAAGCGCTCGACCATTATCAAGAGGTCGTCAATGGTGATGGCAACTTCCATCTCGACTACGAAGTGATACGGCCAGTCGATGGTAAACGTTGCTGGGTCTCTGCCCGCGGACACTTCACCTACGATAAGAATGGCGATCCACTAACGTTGCAAGGTTCTATCAAAGACATCACTGAAGAAAAACAACGTGAGTTAGAACTCACTCAATACCGTGACAGATTGGAGATGCTGGTCGCACAAAAAACCCAAGATTTACAAGAAAGCGCAGCCTCGACAGAACGCGCACTCGCAGCCTTACGGCAACAGAAATTCGTGCTCGATGAACATGCAATTGTCAGTATCTGTGATGGTAATGGCCGGATCACCTACGGTAACCGTCGCTTTTCAGAAATTAGTGGCTATAGCCGTGAGGAATTTCTTGGTAAGAATCATCGCATCATCAATTCTGGCGTGCATCCTAAAAGCTTCTTCAAAGACATGTATGACACCGTCTTGCGGGGCGAGGCTTGGCACGGGGAAATGTGCAATCGCTCCAAACGCGGTAAGTTGTATTGGGTCGATTCGACCATCGTCGCATTCAAAGATGAGCACGGACAACCGAAAGAATTCATCGCGGTGCGCACCGACATTACTGAGCGCAAGCAACACGCCCTATATGAACAGTTCCGCAATAAGATCTTGCAACTGATCACCGCCGATACCGATCTAAGCAAACTCACTACTTCCATGGCCTTAGAGTTAGAGGCAGTGGAGACGGATATGTGGTGCAGTATTTTATTCACCGATAATCATCAACAATATTTGCGACTTGCCGCGGCACCGAGCTTGCCCAAAGAATACACGGATACACTAGCGATTATCGAGATCGCAGATGGTGTCCGCAGTGGCGGCACAGCCGCTGCAACTGGTCAACGTGTGATCGTGGAAGATATCGAGAGCCATCCGTACTGGAAAGATCATCGCGAACTCGCACTCAAAGCAGGAATTCGTTCGTGCTGGGCACAACCCTTCTTCGCGAGCAATGGCCAAATTCTTGGTGTGATCTCAATATATCACCCGCAACCACATCAACCACATGCGAATGAACTTCATTTCGTTGAACAAGCCGCTAGCTTATTGGGGATCGCGATTGATCGCCAGCGTGCAGCAGAAGCGTTGGCGAAAAGTGAAAAACGATTTGAGCTCGCAGTTCAGGGCGCAGATGAGGGGATCTGGGACATGGATATCGTCACTGGCGAACTGTATCACTCACCGCGCATGTGGGAGATGTTGGGATATACCGAGACCGAGCTTCCTACCAATCGTGAGCGCTGGAATGCCATCACTCATCCCGACGACCTCAATGCTTTTGTGAAGCAACTGGTAGAACATTTCAAGGATTCTACAAAAGAGGTACGCTCTATCGTCCGACTCAAACATAAAGACGGTAGTTGGCGTTGGATTCTCAGCCAGGGACGTGCTACTAGAGATGCATCAGGACGCGCGATTCGGATGACCGGGACCAATTCGGACATCACTGATCGCAAAATGGCGGAAGAAGCCGCACTTGCAGCCAACCGTGCGAAGTCGGAATTCTTAGCGAATATGAGTCATGAGATTCGCACGCCGATGAACGGAGTGGTTGGCATGGTCGATATCTTGCAACAGACTGAACTCACGATAGAACAACGACACATGTTGGAGACCATACAAAGCTCCTCCGTTGCTTTGTTAGGTATCTTGAATGACATTCTCGATTTCTCAAAAATTGAGGCCGGTAAATTGGTGATCGAAACCATCCCTACTTCGATTCGTGATGTGGTAGAAGACGTCGCTCGCTTGATGTTGAACGTGGCGCAACGTAAGAATCTGCGCATTTCTTTATTCGTCGACCCACAGTTACCGAAGTGGGTCCTATCCGACCCAACTCGCTTACGTCAGATTCTCTTTAATCTGCTTGGAAATGCGCTCAAATTCACGCCTCAAAACGGCGGTGAAACCATGCTGCACGTGCATGCCAGCCACGTCGATCAAAAGGACTATTTAGAGTTCCACATCATCGATCATGGTATCGGTATGAGCGAGGAAGTCTTAGCCAAGCTCTTTCAACCGTTCACCCAAGCCGATGCCAGCACCGCCCGGCAATTTGGTGGCACGGGGCTGGGCTTATCGATCACACAGCGTCTGGTCAGTTTAATGCAGGGAAAGTTAAAGGTCAGCAGCACCGAAGGACTAGGTTCTGAATTTATCATTACCTTCCCATTAATAGCGACGGAAGAACCGGTTGATCGGATGGCACCACCGATACCGAATATCGAGGGTGTTTCGGTACTCTTGGTCAGTCAACGCAATAGCTGCACTACGATGCTTCAGACCTATCTTGCGGCAGCTGGAACGAAACTCTTGATCGTCGAAAGCCTCGACGCCATGACGCCTGCGTTACAGAAGCATCCAGAGACCACGGTCGTGCTCCTTGATAGTTTCAGCTTTGAAGGCGACATCGTACTTCCACCGATTGATCGATCATTCACTGTGGTTGAGCTCTCTGAAAAAAATGGCGTACAGCGCATACCACATGCGCTGCAGCTCCATAGTTGGCCGCTATTTTACTTCGAGTTGGTGAGCACAATCGCCGTCGCCAGCGGCCGCCTGTCGGCGAATAGTCTACAAAGCTTACAAGAACAAACTCACTTCGAGAGCACCACGAGTTTGAGTGTCGAGGAAGCTTTGGAGCATGGTCAATTGATCCTACTGGCAGAAGACAATGAAACGAATCGCGAGGTCTTGTTGGAACAACTCCGTTTGCTCGGTTATGCGGCTGAAACCGCCGAGGACGGTGCCATCGCCCTGAGCAAATGGCAAAGCGGTCGCTACGCTTTGTTGTTGACGGACTGCCATATGCCCAACATGGATGGCTTCGAATTAACTACAGAAGTTCGCTCGCTCGAAGGTAAAACAAAGCACTCACCCATCATCGCTATTACAGCAAATGCGATGCAAGGCGAGGCACAACGTTGTCGCGATCATGGTATGGACGACTATCTTTCAAAGCCACTGCGACTACATGAGCTGCGTTCAATGTTGCACAAGTGGATGCCTCTCAGTTCAAAAGCCAAAGAGCAAAATCAGGTCAGCGAAGAACTCAATCAAGAACTAGACGAAGTAGGCACACTGCTCGAAGAAAGTCGCGATTATCCGGTTTGGTCCGCGGGCGCATTGGCCGAGCTGATTGGCGATAATCCGTCGCTGCAACGTCGCTTGTTAAGTAAATATCTCTTGAAAGGTGATAGCGAAATTGAAGCAATTCGCCTCGCCATTGAAACCGAGGATGCAGACAAAATCAAAAATCTCGCACACACACTCAAGTCAGCATCACGGTCGGTCGGTGCGATGGCGCTCGGAGAACTCTGCCAACAATTAGAAAATGCAGGAAGGGACGGTAGAGTTCGTGACAGCAAATCAACTCTGCCTGAGTTGATAACGACCTATCAAGCCTGCAAAGCGAAGATAGAAGCTTTCTTGCAAACTAAAGCATAAGGAATCACAAGCCTTTAAATTGGATCGATAGTAGGATAGATTATAGTAAAACCGATTTCGAAATAAAAAGCTTCAATCTGAACCAAACAATTTTGATAAAAAGGACGAGGGAGATCAATATGAGTACCCAGCAAAACGACAAACCAACTGTACTGATCCTTGACGATGATGAGTTCAGTCAAGACGTCATGATTGGTATGCTTGAAGAACTCGGCATTAGCAAAATTCGTGTAGCCAGCGACGGTAATGATGGCTTGCGTGTACTAAAGGAAATGAGTGTCCCGCCTGACGTACTAATCTGCGATATCCTGATGCCGGATATGGATGGAATGAGCTTTCTGACCGAATTAGCGAAGACTGATTTCAAAGGGCGAGTCGCCTTGGTCAGCGGGATCGATAGTGACATCTTGAGTATCGCTGAAAAAGTCGTACGTGATGATGGCCTCAATATCATTGGTGCATTTTTGAAACCGATCAAATTGGATCATCTACGACAAATCATGTCGAATCCGGTTGCTGGTGCCTAAGGTATATAAGGTACTTGGGGTACTTGGGGTACTGAGGGTGCTTGAAGCATCTTCACCAAGTTAAAGAAAATCACGCTCGTTTTAAAAGCGTTTTTAATTCAATAATAATGCTTGAATTTTATGCACCATTTTGACATTTGTTTGCAAATTTCAGTGTGGTGCGGGGGTGAGAAAGTAAACTCAAGCGCGAAAAGTTCAGTACACTACATCTAACAAATTCTAAGTTTCAAGAGGGCAAACTCGTTGAAAAACGAGGACGCAAAGCTTCCGGCCTAAAGCACATCGATGCAATGGTAGCGGGGTTGCCAAATAAGTGAGTCGTACCAGCCAGCGAAAGCTCCTTATTTGTTCAGCGTAGCTCTCTCTTTTTTTCTGAGAGACGCCAATGGCAAATTCACATCCAACTTGCACAGTTAAAAAAAGCGCGAATGCTGAACAGGTTCGAACATCTGCATTGTTAGGGACCTTGTCCTACTCTTTGGTGTTGGCAGCCTCGGCGTTCTTATTGATGAACTTGAGCGCCTGTAGTGGTGGCGAAGTTGAGCAAGCCAAGAGCGTCAGCGCCTCCGCAGCACCTGCACCGATTTCGAGTGCAACGCTTGAGTTCCGCGAGGAACTCCCGAGCGTTGATGCGACCAAAGAAATGGCACGGGCTTCCTTCCACATTGCTCCGGTCGTGTTGCCAGAACCTATCGATGAAAAAATCAGTAACAGTGCTCATCAAAAAGCACGTCAAGAAGCCGTCAATGTTGAAAGTTTAAATTTGTCGCAACGTGGCGCTCCTCTCACAGAAATTCAGCGCGGATTGCAAATCCAGAAGGACAACTACGCTGCCATGATCAAAGCAGGTATTGCACCTCCGCCTGCAGCAACAGCGATGGTGGCAACCTATACGCCAGCGCAAGTCCGTGCTGCCTACGGCTTACCAGCCTTACCGAGCACAACAACGTACACTGCGGCGCAAGCTGCATCCCTCGGCGCAGGCCAGACGATCTATGTTGTTGACGCCATGCACAATCCAAACACCGCAGCGGAGCTTGCCGCCTTCAATCAAAAATTTGCTCTGCCGAACTGCACTACAAAGACAGTCGCAACCAACGCCACATTGCCACTGGCAGCGCCCAGCACGAATGCCTGTGATCTGGTGATTGTCTACAGCACTGCCGCAGGCGCCATGACGAGCACTGCACCAGCCTATGATTCCGGTTGGGCCACAGAAATTTCTTTGGACGTGCAATGGGTACACGCGATCGCCCCACTCGCTCGCATCGTTCTGATCGAGGCTCCAGATGCCAGCGTAAATAGCCTCACTAATGCGGTCAAGCTGGCCAATGCGATGGGGCCTGGCGTCGTCTCAATGAGCTTTGGTGCAAAAGAAGGAAGTTGGACTAGCGCCTACGATAGTGCTTTCACCGCCACTGGCATGAGCTACTTGGCCGCAACAGGTGACTTTGGTATGGAAGTTGAATGGCCATCCGTTTCCAGCAACGTTCTTGCGATTGGTGGAACCTCACTCACTTACAGTGGCACCGGCAATCGTAGTGAAGTCGCATGGAGCCAAACTGGTGGTGGCATCAGTGCTTACCTCGCAACACCAAAATACCAAACAAGCAGCGTTCCTGGCATGGGCACTGCCGTGCGTCGTACCGTCGCTGACGTAGCTTTCAACGCCAATCCTTCGACAGGACAGTATGTCGCTTCAATGACGCCGGGTAGCAGCACGGTGAATTGGATTAGTGCTGGCGGTACAAGTCTCTCCACTCCTCAATGGGCTGGTTTGATCGCGATCGCGAATGCCAATCGTGCGCTCACCGGCAAAGCCAAAATCGGCGCACCACACACCCTCTTGTATGGAAATATCGCGAGTGTTGCCGGTAACTACAGTAGCGCATTCTTGGATATCACTAGCGGTAGTCATGGTACTTGCGCCACCTGTTCTACCAAGACTGGATATGACCAAGTCACTGGGCTTGGCACACCCAATGTCACGAGTTTGTTGAACTTACTCAGTAATGCTGGCGCCGCAGCGGCACCGCCCAGCATCACAGCCGCAACCATCAGCGGTGTCAGTGGAACGGCCTTGAGCTACACCGTTGCGGCCACCGGTAGCAATCCTTTGAGTTTCACTTTAACAGGTGCACCATCGGGCATGGCAATTAGCTCAAGCGGCATTTTGACGTGGGCAAGCCCCGTGGTCGGAACTTATACTGTTACGGTGACCGCAAAAGATAGCGTCGCCAACTTAAGTTCTCAAGCAGTTTTGACGATCAAAATTACTGCGCCGGTGCCACCGAGCATTACAGCGGCGAGTATCAATGCAACTGTCGGTAAGGCCCTGAGTTTTACGGTGACAGCAAGCGGTGCCAATCCTTTAACCTATAGCTTGAGCGGCGCCCCTACTGGCATGACTATCAGCACAGCGGGTGCCGTAAGCTGGGCCGCTCCTGTATTAGGCAAGTACTCTGTCACAGTGATCGTCAAAGACAGCAAAACTGGCTTAACTGCACAAGCCATCTACACAGTGACGGTGGTCAACCCACCGGCACCAACCATCGCCGCGACGAGCATTAGTGGCGCGGTAGGTAAAGCCCTCAGTTTCAATGTCACGTCGGTCGCCTCGAATACAGTGACTTACACTATGTCTGGCGCACCTAGCGGTATGAGTGTTAGTTCAGCCGGTGCTGTCACATGGACTGCTCCGATTCTCGGAAAATACACCGTGACTTTCACAGCCAAAGATGCCGTGAGTGGTTTGACTGGCTCGGGCATCTATACCATTACCATTGTTAATCCGCCTGCTCCTATCGTCACCGCACAATCAATTAGTGGCAAAGTTGGTACTGCCTTAAGTTTCACACCACAAGTGACCGCGTCTAATCCAGTTACTTACACGATGACTGGGGCACCAAGCGGCATGACGATTGCTAGTACGGGACTTGTAAGCTGGGCTTCGCCAGTGTTAGGCAACTATACGGTGACCATTGTCGCCAAAGATAAAGTCACGGGCTCAAGTGGACAAGCGAGCTTCACCGTCAGTATCGTCAATCCTCCTGCGCCAACAGTCGCTGCGCAGACGGTGTCTGGCACCGTAGGCAAAGCCTTGAGTTTTACGCCGCTAGTCAGCGCCACGAATCCGCTTACTTACACACTCACTGGCGCACCAAGCGGCATGAGCGTTTCAACGACAGGAGTCATCAGCTGGACGACACCTGTTGCGGGCACCTACAACGTCGTGTTGACAGTGAAAGATACAAAAACTGGTCTGAGTGGACAAGCGACGATGACGGTTGTGATCACTGTGGCGGGTCCCGTGATCACTGCAGCTGCGCAAACTGGCGTCGTTGGCAAAGCTTTAACGGGTACGATCACCATCACTGATCCGGGTGTGGCCTATATCTCAGTCTCTATTTCTGGTGTTCCATTGGGCATGTCGATGGTGATGAGCGGCACCACCATCACCACCAATTGGCCGGCACCGGTGGCTGGCAGCTATACGCTGAAAGTGACGGTAACAGATTCTGCTGGACGAACTGCCACGGCTAATGTGCCAGTGACAATTGCAGCAAAATGAATCTCCTCCCCCAAAGATGTAAGGCAGTAAAGTAGTGCAGTAGTGAAGATGTGATGTAGTAATTTTTTCCCAGTAGTGTATTTGTGAAACAGCACTTCAGCCCACCTCTCTCGGTGGGCTCTTTTTTTTGGCGCTCACTCACTTACCTCAGTCACTTACCTCACGCACTCATGCGCCAAGTACGGGTTTCGAGATCTGGCGATTTGTCCTACAATGCGCCTTCATTCATCTTTGAAATACGGATAGCATCGTGGAATTAATTAGTACGCATTGCCTGGGAAAGCCTTTACGTTTGCGCGCTTCGATGGCAGGTTGGCAGCAACTCACTTGGGATCGACACATTGTTGGACAGCGTCCCGCGAGTGCTGACAATGAAGGCCCATTTTCCTATGAATTTAGGGTCTTACCAGACCATGATCCAGCCAACCACACCAGTCAAGAGATCGATCAGACGACTGCTAAGCCAGTGGAAGCCATTACGATCCGTCTTGAATTTCATGTGCAATGGCAGGATTTTCGCGTCGACTATCAGCTCTTTCAGAACGATGTCGAAATCGAGCGTGGTCAACGTACGGCATCAGATCTACAAAGAGAAACACCTACCGAAAGTCTTGAGCAACACGCGAAAGAAACAAAGTCCAGCGGCAAAAGTTTCGCCCTAGTCGCCCTCGCCCTTAAGCTGCTCCAGAGCGCCAAATTTGTGAAATTCGCCTTAGCCGGTTTAACCTTGGCCACATATAGCGCCATCTTTTCTTTCCACTTTGCGCTGGCCTTGATCGCTTGTCTGGTCGTGCACGAATATGGTCATGTGCGGGCGATGAAGTACTTTGGCTTAAAAACGAAAGGCTTCTATTTGATTCCATTCTTCGGTGGCATGGCGGTCACCGATGAAAAGCTCAATACCCGCTGGCAGGATGTTGTAATTTCTATCATGGGACCAACGTTCGGCATGCTACTCTCGCTCGCACTATGGGTCGCCTATCTCTTCACCGACAATACTTATCTGGCAGCACTGGCGAACTTTAATGCCTTCTTAAATCTGATTCAGATGATCCCAGTACTGCCACTCGATGGTGGTCATGTGATCAAGAGCATCGCGTTTTCTGCTAGTACGCGGGTGGCCACTGTACTGTTGAGTCTTGCCAGTGTGCTCGGCATTTTCGTGAGCTATTCAATCGGCTACTTTTTCTTAGCCTTCATCTTGTTTATCGGCACCTTAGACATTGTGGTCGAATGGCGTCACCGCAAGCATAGCTTGTTGTTACCACTCAATCGTTATGGTCAAATTGTGTCGACCATTTGGTACTTGGCGACTTTCGCCGTGCTGTTCTTCATCATGTGGCACTTCGCTCAATCGGGCGATCCTTTGATGTCTTCACCGATGGCAATTTTGCGGAATTAAGCCTATGAGCGAAAATTCGCTCATAAGAAAAAAGGGGCTCATCGTATTGAGCCCCTTTTTTTGTTTGATCACTCCGCTTAAGGTTTCTCTGCTTTACCCGCCGCCTTATCCTCAGGCTTCTTCGTTTCAACCGGCTTAAACATCCCCATCACATCGCGTTTGCCGCGTTCCAGATACGGCACTGGTTTATCCATCCATTCTGGACGAGGTTTATTCAACAAATAGTGATCGAAAAATTCACCCATGTGCACGGTGAAATGTTTAATGTTGTCACGATCCCGTAAGCCGTGTTTTTCGCCGTTGTAGTTGAACCAGTAAGCTTCCTTATTTAAGCGACGCAAGGCCGTAAAGAACTCAATCGCTTGGTACCAAGGCACCGCATCATCATCGTCATTATGCACCGTCAAATACGGCGTTTTCACCTTATCGATTTGGAAGATCGGTGAGTTCTCGACGTACTTAGCAGCGCTGTCCCAAGGTGTGCCACCGATACGGCTTTGACCACGTTCATACTGGAAGGCACGGCTAATGCCTGCGCCCCAACGGATACCACCATAGCCACTGACCATGTTGGCCATCGAAGCGCCTGCCTCAGCAGCGCGGAACATATCGGTGCGCGTCAATAAATAATTGATTTGATACGCTCCCCAGCTATGCCCTTGAATGCCGACGCGTTTAGGGTCGACATAGCCTTGCGCCAACACCGTTTTAATCGCTGGCAGGACCGTGTTCATCGCGCTCTTGCCAGGGTAGCCCGTGGTGTAGACTATATCGGGGCGCAACACGATATAGCCATTACTGACATAACGCGTCACATTGATGTTCTGCCCTGGCGCGGGCGCTACATAACGATGCAAGTTATCCGTCATCTTTTCGTAGATGTAGACCATCATCGGATACTTTTTCTTAGGATCGAAATTTTCCGGCTTCGCAATCAAAGCTTTGAGCTTCTTGCCATCAGCGCTGACGTAATCGATTTGTTCTTGCGTACCCCAATTGAATTCCGTCTGTTGAGGATTGGCTTGGCTGATTTTCTGTGGCTTCGTCAAATTTAAATCACTCGTCCACAAATCAGGAAATTCGGTAAACGTCTGCTGGGTGAACAGCACACGGTCACTGTCTTTTGCCTTCATTAGACCGGAAATCAACTTATCTGCCGCCAACAAACGCGTCGGCGGCACCGGAGTATTCAAAGCCTGCGGATCAAGGCGATAGTAGCCTGTGGCTTTACTCACGTCGTGCTCAGCTGACAGAATCCATGGCTCTTTACTCGACAGCACTCTACTTTCGGACGAGCGCTTACCGTCGCCCAAATATACATAACGCAGAGAGGTCTGGTTTTTACGCCCCCATCCAGAAGTCACATTTTTCGCGCTGAGATCAGCGAGCGAGATCGACCACAAGTCAAACTGATCATACAGCACGACTTGGCTATCATTTTCCATCCAACCTGCCACACCATAAGCAGGTTTGAGATCCGGAGTATCACGTTCTTGATCTTCAAAATGGGTCTTAATCTTGCTGGTCAGATCGATCTTGTGGCCTTTGCTCGTATCGTAGGCCAACCATTGACTCTTCTTCGCGTCAAAGTTCAAGATGTATTTACCTGCAGGTGATAACTGCGGCATACTGCTCGTTTTTTCGATCAACATCTTCGCCTGGCCCGTCGACAAATCGACCGCATAGGCGTCGTAGTACAGCTTATCCCATGACATCAACTGACGATAAGGCAAGCTGCTAATACCGAGCGCAAATTGCGCATTCTCATTGACCATCAGTTGCGGCATATTTTTATGCGCTAACTGTAAGAAACGACCATCGTTCAAATGCACCACGGCGCGATAATTTTTTTGCTTATCACGTTCAGCATTGACCTTTTGCACTGATTGAAGCTCAGGATCTTTCCAGTGCCACAAGTCGACTTTCATCGGCTCTGGGGCATTTTTCGGCTCTGGTTTCACCACCTCCGCGGTACTCAAGAACAGCCGTTGGCCATCCTTGCTAAAACTCAGATCAGCATGCTCGCTAGGCGCGGTATTCGCTGGCATGCCAAGGCTGTTGGCATTGACCAATAGACGCGCCTCAGCCTTCCCTTCTGACCAATAATAGACTGCATACTGCGGCTGAATGTCATCGACTTTGGCGACGACCTTATCTTTGTTGGCGACGTTTTCAGCCGCTGGTGCAGCATTCTTTGTCACAGCTTCGGCCGCTTTTTTCTTAGCAAGGTCATCACGATTACTCATGAAAACCAATTGCTTACCTTCATCATCGAAACGAAGATGTTTGTAAGTACCAGCGCCTTTCAAAACCGGCGCAGACTTTTGTTCTGCTGTCTTCCATAGATACACACCTTCTTGATCTGCTGGATTATCTTCCTTGACTACCGGCTTTTCAGCCGCGACCGCTGTTTCAGATTTATTGAGTTCCCCCTGTGCTGGCTTGCCACTTTCTTTTGCAATTTCTTTCGCTAATTCTTTCGCTGCCTCTTTGGCGTCCTTAGTGGCATCTTTGCTGGTATCTTTCGTGACTTCTTTTGTTGAGACCGAATACGCTAAAGCGCTGCCATTTTTATTCCACGTAAAATCAGCAACCTCATGCAAGCTATGCTTTTTCTGCGTGGCGAGATCCCAAATCACTAATTCCGTGCCTGCTTCTTTTTTCTTCGTCGCGCCTGCCGCTGCAGCAGCCGGAGTAGCTTGATCTTCATCCTCAGCACCTGCGTTGAACTCTGCGTCACTTGCGGTTGATTTTACTTCTTTCTTGGTTTCCTTGACCGGTTCGAGCAGGGCAGCGACCACGGCCGCACCTTCTTCAGCGAAGCTAAATTTCTTCACGCGTTCGATGCTCTCGACCTTACCACTGCTCAAGTCCATGACACCGAGACCTGGTTTCGGTGCATCCTCCGGTTTCTTCTTTTCTTTCTTGGCCTTATCGAGTTCTACGCGGGTCGGTGTAATCGCAAAAGCGAGATAACGTCCGTCATACGAGAACACAGGATTCGCGCCACGTGGCGAGCGCCATTCACGCCCATCTTGCAAATTCTTGACGACGACTTCCCCGTCAGACTCTTGGCCATGTAAAGCGTAAGCGGCCCACTGACCATCGCGGCTCAAGACGGGAGTCTGAATACTGCGCCAATTGGCATACACGTCGTGCGTAATCAGTTTTTTCACGCCCGCTTCGATGGGCGTTTCCGCCTTTACTTTTAGCTTTGCCGTTGCCTCTTGCGCAAAAACCTGATGCGGCGCCGCGGTCCCCAGCACTAAAGCCAAGGCCGTCGCCGCAACGCCGACACTAGAACGAAACACGAATGGAACACGGTCCACTTTCAACTGTTGATTAGCAAAGTCTCTCAACTTATTCTCCAGATTCAAAAATTCGCGCTTCATTCTAGGACGCGCTGATTAACCACAAATTGACGGCAACAATCGCAAATTAAGGCAGTTAACGCCCCCAATTAGCCTTGGATTTGCAAAGTCTTAACGACCTTACCTTCGCCTTTTTCTCCCATACCAGAACCATTATTACGATTCTCTTTTCTGGTCGCGACGAGTCGATCACCGACCACCGCAAAGGTCCACTCCTCTTCATTTCGGATATCGAAACTGATCACGACGTATGCACGCCCATGAATGTTTTGGGTCGCCTTACAACCCAGAGGTGTGCCGTCGGCAGCGATCCAAATATCGAGCAAACCTTCATACTTTTTCATGAACTTACGTTCACGTTCAGACAGCTTGTCGATAGAAAATTCAAAACTCAACACGCGCGCGGCTTGCCCTTTATACGTATCTGCTTTTTCCGACTTGAAGTTGGCTTTCTCCATCATCCGAGTTAATGCGGGGCCTGCAAAAATCATAGGGCGCAAGGCGGAGGAATTGACTTCACTGAGCGCATTCAAAGTCGGCGTTTTTGCCTTACTATCTTTTTCTTTGGCGCGTTCTTCAGCATCTAATTTATTGAGTGTGTCTTTGCTATATAAAACCTGCAAACCTCGCGCACTCTCTTCCAAACTAACGGATGCCAAACCCGAAGTTTCTTCAAGATCTTTACCATCGCCTTGACGATTCCAAGTGCGCGCCTCAACGGTTGCCTTCAAAGGCGCAGAACCCTGCAACTTCGCAAGGGCCGCCTTCAAATCTGATAGTCCATCTGCTTGTGCCGTGCCAGCAAAAGCGCTCAAAAGCAGACCCGAGATGAGTGCTGCGGTAATACGATTACGCATAAATATCCTAATTTCGATGTAGGTTAATTTACATAAACTCTGAGACCAAAAAGTGCTCATAGAGTTCCCAATCCCCCAGACCTCAATGCATCTTCCAAGTGCACCCAAATTTAACGCGCAGCGCGGCAATACGGGAATACAGCGAGCGGCCTGAGTTTGGATCGAGGAGCGTAGCTGAACTTGAGTACAGCGAGCACCGCAGGTTCAAAATCAGGTCGCGCACTGGTTGATGACAGCAACCGTAGCGAGCGGCCTCAGTTTGAACCGAGGAGCGTAGCTGTACTTGAGTACAGCGAGTACCGCAGGTTCAAAATCAGGTCACACACTGGGTTGATGGCAGCAACCGTAGCGAGCGGCCTGAGTTTGGACCGAGGAGCGTAGCTGTACATGAGTACAGCGAGCACCGCAGGTTCAAAATCAGGTCACACACTGGGTTGATGGCAGCAACCGTAGCGAGCGGCCTCAGTTTGAACCGAGGAGCGTAGCTGTACATGAGTACAGCGAGCACCGCAGGTTCAAAATCAGGTTACACACTGGGTTGATGACAGCAACCGTAGCGAGCGGCCTGAGTTTGGACCGAGGAGCGTAGCTGTACTTGAGTACAGCGAGCACCGCAGGTTCAAAATCAGGTCACACACTGGGTTGATGGCAGCAACCGTAGCGAGCGGCCTCAGTTTGAACCGAGGAGCGTAGCTGTACATGAGTACAGCGAGCACCGCAGGTTCAAAATCAGGTTACACACTGGGTTGATGACAGCAACCGTAGCGAGCGGCCTGAGTTTGGACCGAGGAGCGTAGCTGTACTTGAGTACAGCGAGCACCGCAGGTTCAAAATCAGGTCGCGCAGTAGGTTGATGCGAGGTCTCCTACCTGTAAGGACGCACGATATACTAATAACGCCGATTGTGCATCATCAGCCGCATATTTGATCTGCTTGGGGTGGAGTGTGGGCGAAGCCCAATTGGAGGTGGAGATACGTTTAGACTTTTGCAATTGCTGACCGAAATATTTCTCTACTGCAGCTTTGGCACCCATTTGGCGCTTTTTGTCGGTACTGAGAGCGCGTGATAGGTCGAGCACTTTTTGCACTTTCACGCCGAGTTTTTTGAGTAAGCGTTGATTATCGTCCCCCAAACCAAAGCCCACTTTGAGAATCTGGCTTGACTCAAGAATCTGCTTCAAAAGCCCCTGAGAAAAGGCCACTTGCGCATCACTGACGACGGGGAAAAGAAAAGCAAAATCTTCTGTCGCCAGCTGCACTAAATGTGGCCCGTCCGAAATCTGGCCACGCATGAAGGTGGGTTTAGATTCCGTGTCAAAGCCGATGACTTTTGCTGCACTCAAGATGACGCGCGCATGCTCTAGCTGTGCTGCGTCTTTCACGACGATGGCGGCATGTTCGGCAATGCCTTGATAAGCAGGCAAGGCTGGATCAGTGGTGAGTTGTTGAGTCATGATGCTGGGGCGTGGAAAGGCGACATCATACCCCAGCACTATCACAAACTAA
The DNA here is from genome assembly GCF_031326225.1 of Undibacterium cyanobacteriorum. Lineage (GTDB taxonomy): Bacteria > Pseudomonadota > Gammaproteobacteria > Burkholderiales > Burkholderiaceae_D > Undibacterium > Undibacterium cyanobacteriorum. Next base: position 3,743,027 of record NZ_CP133720.1, read on the forward strand.
AAGAGCGATCACTTTTTCGCGCTCGCTCTTCGTATTCACGCAGATCTTTGACCAATCTGGTTTTGCACTCCTAATTTACGGTGCACTGCCCTTACGGTTCACATTGCCACTACCACCAATGGCCTTGGTCACACGTGGGTCGCCGTAATATTCAACATTACCGGAACCGCCAATGCTGACATTCAGGTTATCGGTCGCCCATGTTTCAACGCTACCGCTACCACCGATGCTCACCCGCACATCTTTTGCCATTAGTTTGCCCATATTCATGGAACCAGAACCACCGATAGAACCAGCAATTTGCGAAGCACTTCCTGCTGCCACGAAGCTACCACTACCGCCGATCGAAACACGCAATGTGTCAACGCGCAAATCCTGAATCGCCACATCACCTGAACCGCCTAGACGCAATCGCAAATCGCCCGCATTCAATTTGCTAGCACTGAGACGCCCTGAGCTATCTAAGGCGATGTCATCAATCTTTTTGCAGTAGATGACCACATTAAAGGTACGTGTCTTGGGATAGACATTTTTCTCTTTTGTGCGAATCTTTAGGGTATTGCCTTCGACGACCACTTCGAGCATGGCTTGAATATTGTCATCGGTTTCAATGCTGACGCCTTCAGTCTCGCCTTGTTTGAGTTCAACCTTGGCAGGCACATTGATCGCGATGGCACGAAAATCTTTGACTTTCGTCTCTTGGGTGACGAGCTTGCCTGAGCCTTCTACTGCACGGCCCCAATTACCTAACCACTCCGCACTGGCAGGCGCGGCGATGGCGATACAAGCCGACAAAACGAGAGCACGACGGATTCCGAATCGATCACTGAAACTCATCTCTTCACCTTTTGGAAAATTATGTAGGTATTCGCTATGAATATTTGGCTGGAATGAGTGAGACATCTTTAACGCCTTCATATCTCTTCATATTCGCCTCACCGTTAAGCAAAGGTGCCATGACCGTTCTCGGGATGGCACCTCATTTCAATTACGCTGTTCTTGGTTTGGTTCTGAACAAGCAATACAGTGCATAGATGATCAAGAATGGGATCAAGAACGGTACCGCAGCGAGAGCGAAAGAACCCAACACCGCAACCAGCACCACCACCACGACCAAGGCTACACTAGCGAGGACAATGCCGGTCACACTGAGTGCCACCACCACACCAATGAAGGCGGCCAACAATCCGATGAACAAACCTGCAATCCCACCGACACCTGTCACTTCATCACCATCAATCACGATATGTGAACCACCGGTGGCGAAGAAACCTGCCATCAACAAAGCAAACAAAACAACAAATCCGATTAACAAGCCACGTTTATTTGTTTTCATGATATTCCCCTTCTTCGACTATGAACTTCTTTGACTGGAACCAAAAGCTTCGCTTCATTTTCTTGCTGATCGATGAAGTGATCGCTTTCTCTATGGCTGCAGTGTAAGAAGATCCCTCGTCAAGTACCAGCGCATTGCGACAAACTGCACAAAACGCGGCATCAAGTGTCAATTCGGGGGCGAAGCCTTGCAAAGTGTTGCAGGAAATCCGATTGGCAAACCACACAATCTCCTACTACTGCCGCTTCACGCTCTCGTGTTTTTGCGACTTTGCCATGGCTTTCAGATAACTCAACAAATCATCTAGCTCCGCATTGCTGATGGTTTTCACATCGAAGCCTGGCATCAACGAGGTTTTCCACGTGCGCACTGCTGACGGTTGTCGTATTAACTTACGCAAAAACTCGGTTTGAAAATACTGGGTGGGGTTATATGGCAAATTTAAATCGGGGCCGATTTCCGCATCGCCTGCACCATTCATTTTGTGGCACACAGCGCAATTTTTGAGAAAAACCTGCAAGCCCCGCATCGCTGGTGCAGAGGCGTTGATTTGCGCTGGCGCCAATCGGGGGTACCGTTGCAACAGGGGTTGTTCAACGCGAATCTTTGCCACTTGATACGGCCATTGCTCATTGCTGATCTTGCCCGCCACGGGATCTAACCAGACCAAATAGAACGGACCTGCGCTTGCCGTCTTGTGCGGATTATTCGCATCGATGGGTGGCCAAGGATGGGCCAGCTCCTCGATGGCTAAATAAGCTTGCCCAACTCCAGCGAGATCCTGACCCGCGATATTAGCAACGAAGCCATCACTCGCAACAAACTGCACTGAGGCATGGTCTGCCGCCGAGGGCAATAGAACCGATATAGGAACGGCACGATATTGCATGGTGCGCTGGTAGGCCGAATCTTTTTGAACCGTAATCACTTGTGAGCGCAACAGTAATTCAGAACGACTCAGTGACAGCGTTTTACCGCCCGCCGTCACCTCGAGTCGTGGCTCGTCGATTGACGCACCGGTCTGCTCCAGCAATGAAGCGGTGACGGAGACACCATCTATACCGGCAGCGACCACGGTTTGTCCCAATAACAAAGTTGAAGCCAAAGCCATCCCGCTTGCTAAGCGCTGAAGCCATGCACGAATGAAGCCTTTTTCGGTACTGGCATAACCACACAGACGATGCATATTTCTAGCCTCCCAATTTTAAATCGGACAGATCCAACAACACAGATCAAACACAAGAGATTCAACACAAGCGCGATCATAGCAGCCGAATCGGCTAAATATTTCAAAAAAGTTATGTGTCTTGCTGCCCTGAAATTCGTTTTGCACGCAATTCTCTTGGTTTTTCACACTTTCATGCTCAAAAGCTAAGTTTGCTGCGCCGCGCCAGAGCAAAAGGCTTTAAAATGGAAGGTTTGAAAAATCACGCGCGCCTGCTACAAAATTCAGCACTTTCAACGCTGATAGCAGAAGCGCATCACCGCATAAAGGCAGAAGAGCAATGCTCACTTTTCAACAAATTATTTTGACCTTACAAGATTATTGGGACAAACAAGGTTGCGCTTTATTGCAACCGATTGATATGGAAGTGGGTGCCGGCACCTCGCATACGGGAACCTTCTTGCGCGCCTTGGGCCCTGAGCCATGGCGTGCGGCCTACGTGCAACCATCACGCCGTCCGAAAGATGGTCGCTACGGCGAAAACCCAAATCGCCTGCAGCACTACTATCAATACCAAGTGGTGTTGAAACCTGCACCAGAAAATATTTTGGATCTCTATCTCGGTTCCTTGAAGGCACTGGGCTTGGATCTGCAACAAAACGATATTCGCTTCGTCGAAGACGATTGGGAAAACCCAACGCTGGGCGCGTGGGGCTTGGGCTGGGAAGTCTGGCTCAACGGCATGGAAGTCACTCAGTTCACCTACTTCCAACAAGTCGGTGGCATTGATTGCAAACCGATACTCGGCGAAATTACTTACGGTATTGAACGTCTCGCCATGTACTTGCAAGGCGTAGAAAACGTCTACGATCTCGTCTGGACTGAGCGCGAAGAAAATGGCAAGACCGTGCGCTTGACCTATGGCGATGTGTATCACCAAAACGAAGTCGAACAATCGACCTTCAATTTTGAATATTCCAACACGGACTTCTTGTTCTCCTTATTCACCAACTACGAAGCAGAAGCAAAACGTTTGCTCGACGTGAGCGAAAAATCCTTGGCCTTGCCTGCCTACGAAATGATTTTGAAAGCAGCGCACACCTTCAACTTGCTCGATGCACGTGGCGCGATTTCGGTGACAGAACGCGCGGCTTATATCGGCCGTATTCGTAACTTGTCTCGTGCAGTGGCTTCGGCTTATTTGTCAGCACGCTATCAGTTGGGCTTCCCGATGTGTGCGGAAGATGATCAGCATAAGCGCGATGCGATGGCGGCGATCGAGGCACAAATTGCCAAGGCGGCGCAAGCGGCTGCATAAGCCTATCAGGATCAAAGACAACGAAGGACTTTCAGGACAGTCCTCACAGAATAAATTGAGATCGAACATGAACCAAACACTTTTAGTTGAACTCTTCACTGAAGAATTGCCACCAAAGGCCCTCGCCAAATTAGGTGAAGCATTCGCCGCTGGCATCGTCAATGGCTTAAAAAATCGCGACTTTTTGGAAGCCGATTCCGTCGCGACGAGTTTTGCCTCCCCACGCCGTTTAGCCGTCAGCATCACCAAAGTACGTGCGACTTCGCCAGACAAACAAATTCGTGAGAAAGTTTTACCAGTTGCTGTCGCGCTTGATGCGAACGGCAATGCAACAGCACCTTTGGCGAAGAAATTGGCGGCACTTGGTTTCCCCAATTTGCAGGTAAGCGACTTAGAACGCGCCGTGGATGGCAAGGCTGAAAGCTTCTTCTACAGCTACACCGCACCAGGCACCGCATTAGCAGCGAGCCTGCAGGCGGCGTTGGAAGACGCCATCGCCAAATTGCCGATTCCAAAAGTGATGAGCTACCAACGTCCAGATGGTTCCACGGTTCACTTTGTGCGTCCGGTCCACAGCATCATCGCCTTGCACGGTAGCGACATCGTTGACTTGAACGCTTTGGGTTTGAGCGCTGGCCGCAGCACACAAGGTCACCGCTTCTTATCCGCAGGCACAGTCACCATCAATCATGCTGACGACTACAACCGCGCCTTAAAAGAAGAAGGCAAAGTCACTGCCAATGTCGAAGAACGCAAAGAACAAATTCGCCAAGCTTTATTGGCCAAGGCCAATGGCGATCAGATCTTGATGCCAGAATCTTTGCTCGATGAAGTGGCTGCTTTGGTTGAATGGCCAGTCGTGTACGAATGCCATTTCGAAGAAGAGTTCTTGGCGGTGCCGCAAGAATGTTTGATTCTGACCATGCAAACCAACCAAAAATACTTCGCCGTCACTGACGCTGCAGGTAAATTGCGTTCACGTTTCTTGATCGTTTCCAACTTAGCGACCGACACGCCAGAACACATCATTCAAGGCAATGAACGTGTGGTACGCCCGCGTTTGTCCGACGCGAAATTCTTCTTCGAACAAGACAAGAAAAAAACTTTGGCCGACCGTTTGCCATTGTTAGCCAATGTGGTCTACCACAACAAACTCGGCAGCCAAGCAGAACGCACACAACGCGTTAAAACACTGGCTGGTGCCATCGCCAAATTGATCAACGCCGATGTCGCCCTCGCAGAACGCGGTGCCTTGTTGGCCAAAGCCGATTTGTTGACCGACATGGTTGGTGAATTCCCAGAGTTGCAAGGCATCATGGGCACTTACTACGCGAAACACGACGGCGAACATGCTGAAGTCGCTGCCGCTGCATCAGAACACTATCAACCACGTTTCGCAGGTGACGCCTTACCAGCCACCGCAACAGGCACTGCAGTTGCGCTCGCAGACAAGCTCGAAACCTTAGTCGGTATCTGGGGCATCGGCTTGCAACCAACGGGCGACAAAGATCCATTCGCTTTGCGTCGCCATGCATTGGGCATCTTGCGTATGCTGGTCGAAAAACGCTTGACGATTTCTTTGCAAGCTTTGCTTGGCGCTGCCGTCGCTCTGTTTGCAGGCAATAGCAACTTCAAAGATCCAAGTGCGGAAGTTCTGAACTTCTTATACGATCGTTTACGTGGTCAATTGCGTGAACGCGGTTTCTCACAAAACGAAGTCGAAGCGGTGGTCGCGCAAAACCCAGACAGCCTGGACAATATCGTCGAACGCTTGCAAGCAGTACAAAGCTTTGCCGCCTTGCCAGAATCCGCATCCTTGGCAGCCGCGAACAAACGTATCACCAACATCTTGAAAAAAGCCGAAGGCACACCGGGCGAAATCAACCCTAGTCTGTTACAGGAAGCGGCGGAACAAGCGCTCTACAAAGCCATGGGCGACGTTAAACCAAGCGTTGATCAAGCCTATGCGGCGGGCGACTTCACCGGCGCTTTGAAAACCTTGGCAGCCTTACGTGAAGGTGTCGATGCTTTCTTCAATGACGTGATGGTCAATGCAGAAGACCTCGCACTGCGCAACAACCGCTTAGCCTTGCTCGCATCTTTGCATGGCATGTTGAACCAAGTTGCGGATATCTCGAAGTTAGCTGCGTAGAAAAAACCTTGGGCGGTAAGATAAAACCGCTCAACACAGAGACACAGAGGCACAGAGGTAGCACGGAGAAAGCTACAAAATCAGCAGAACAAGCCGATCCAAAAATAAACTCTCCCTCCTGCTTTTCTCAGTGTCTCTGTGCCTCTGTGTTGAGAGGTTTTGGTTTTAAGAAAGTAGGGCGGGTGCAACCCGCGCGGTTCGGAAGTTTGAGCACGCTGGACAGTAGATTAGAACAGTAACAATCCCCTCTCCCGCAGGCGGGAGAGGGCTAGGGTGAGGGTAGTTCAAAAACTGCAGAAGCATTCAAACCAGTTGGATTCTATCGATAGCAAGAAAGATTCAACATAGTTTGCAGCAATCTGAATGCCCCTCATCCCCAACCCTTCTCCCGCCCGCGGGAGAAGGGAGTTTAGAGGCAAATTGTTTGCTGGTTACAAGCAATACCAAAACCATCAAACAGTGAAGCATAGAGTTGACGCAAGGAAGACAACAAAATAGGCAGAAAAAGTGATCTAAAAACGAACACTTTCTCCTCCTTTTCTCAGTGTCTCTGTGCCTCTGTGTTGAGAGGTTTTGGTTTTAAGAAAGTAGGGCGGGTGCAACCCGCGCGGTTCGGAAGTTTGAGCACGCTGGACAGTAGATTAGAACAGTAACAATCCCCTCTCCCGCAGGCGGGAGAGGGCTAGGGTGAGGGTAGTTCAAAAACTGCAGAAGCATTCAAACCAGTTGGATTCTATCGATAGCAAGAAAGATTCAACATAGTTTGCAGCAATCTGAATGCCCCTCATCCCCAACCCTTCTCCCGCCCGCGAGAGAAGGGAGTTTAGAGGCAAATTGTTTGCTGGTTACAAGCAATACCAAAACCATCAAACAGTGAAGCAGCGAGTTGGCGCAAGGAAGACAACAAAATCGGCAAAAAAGCCAATCCAAAGAACGCTGCCTTTCTCCTGCTTTTCTCCGTGTCTCCGTGCCTCTGTGTTGAGAGGTTTTGATTTAAAAGATGTGCGCTCTGCGTGAAGAGCCTTCGAATGGACGATAGACGAATATGACACCACAAAAACTCATCATCCTCGACCGCGATGGCGTCATTAATCATGACTCGGATGCCTTTATCAAATCACCCGATGAATGGCATGTGATTCCTGGTTCGGCGCAGGCGATTGCACGTTTGAATCAAGCGGGTTACACCGTGGTCGTGGCAACCAATCAGTCCGGCGTGTCGCGTAAATTGTTCACCATGTCGACGCTCAATACGATTCATCAAAAGATGCATGCGACAGTCGAGCAAGTCGGTGGCAATATCGACGCTGTCTTCTTCTGCCCGCACAGCGCGGACGATAACTGTGATTGCCGCAAACCGAAACCAGGCATGCTTCAAGAAATCGCGCGTCGCTACGACGTCTCACTGAAAGGCGTTCACTGTGTGGGCGATTCCTTGCGGGATTTGCAGTCGGGTTTTGTGGTCGGTTGTTTGCCTAACTTAGTGTTAACCGGCAAAGGCCAAGGAACTCTCAACAAAGGCGGACTACCGCCAGGCACGCAAATTCATACTGATTTGGCCGCCATGGTCGAAGCTTTGCTGAGTAGCGAGACCGAAGAATCAAACTAGATTTTCTCAAACGATTTTATTGATACAGACCATTCTGCGCACGACGCATTATTTAGGAACTCCATGTACACCGCATTTTGTTTTCTTCGCTCACTTTTATTCACTTTGGTGCTGATCACTGCTACCGTCATTTGGGCGCCGATTTGCTTTCTGTTTGCGCCATTACCTTACAACGCACGTTATCGTGCGACGGCACTGTGGAATGTGTTCATTATTTGGGCAGCCAAAGTCATATGTGGCATTCGCTATGAGAAAAAAGGATTCGAGAATTTTCCTGATAGCCCCGTCATCGTTTTATCCAAGCATCAATCGGCATGGGAAACGATTTTCTTGCTGATGGCTTCGCCACGTCCATTAGTGTTTGTGTTTAAGAAATCTATTTTGTATATCCCCTTCTTCGGCTGGGGCATCGCTTTGTTGAAGATGATTCCAATTGATCGCAGTAAAGGCAAAGACGCCTTCGCCCAAGTGGTGCGGATTGGTCGTCAACGTTTAGCCGATGGTCAATGGGTCATCATGTTCCCGGAAGGCACGCGTATCGCCGTCGGTCAAAAAGGTAATTACAAAGGCGGAGGCACACGTTTAGCGATCGAAACTGATACACCAGTCATTCCGATCGCACTCAATTCTGGCGAATGCTGGCCGAAGAATTCTTTCATCAAACGCCCCGGCACCATCACCGTCTCGGTCGGCAAACCGATGTACGCCGAAGGCATGAACGCCACGGAGTTTATGAGCAAAGTCGAAGAGTGGATCGAGGCCGAAATGCGCGTGATTTCACCTGATGTCTACAAGTAAGCACGTAGGAAATAAAAGCAAAAAAATAAAACTTGAAACCTGATCACTGAGGCGTCATCCCTGCGCAGGCAGGGATCCAGCGTCTTTCGGCATTCACGCCACTAGATTCCCGCCTGCGCGGGAATGACAAGACATCAACCCATCGTCTAACAAACTCACCCAATATCGAATTCAAGGCGCCGCTACTCTTTCAGCGGCGCCTTTGTTTTTGGCGGCCCGCGCACCCCGCTCCTCAAAATTTGCTATGATGGTTCTCGATCGTCGTCCTTATGAAGCCGACGGTCATCGCACCACGAGTCACCATGCGTCACCCCAGCTACCATGACAGCCAATAAAGCCTCTTTCCTCTCACACCTACAACGCGCCTTACAACTCGATTTGTTTGGCGATTTGTTTGTGGTCGAAAGAAAGCCCGATCCGAAACCTTCCGCACCACGTCAAGGACTACCACGCAGACCAAAGCCTTCTGGAGTTTCACCAAACGCATCACCAAACCCACAAAACAATTCAAGCGAAAGCGAAGGCAAACTCAAAAAAATTCTGCTTGGCGATGTCGTACTCGAATACACATTGCGTCGTTCCAAACGCCGCAGCATCGGCTTTCTGATTGGCGATGAAGGCTTGCGCATTACCGCACCGCGATGGGTCAACCTCAGCGAAATTGAACAAGCGATTCTCGAAAAACAAGAATGGATTTTGAAGCACCTACGCGCTAAACGTGAACAACAAAGTCAACGCCAAGCCAGCCAACTACGCTTCGAAGATGGCGCGACCATCCCTCTGCTCGGCGATGCTTTCCGCATGCGTTTCGAATTAGGGCGTAGCAAGATTACAGTCGACCACGGCACCACCGAATTACGCATACAATTGCCGGTCGACACCAACGACCCGCTGCACGAAACCATGTGCCGTACGCGTCTCAAAGCATGGCTGCAGCAACAGGCCAAACTGATCTTCAGCCAGCGCATGCCTGAGCTCGCAGAACAACTTGGTGTCGATTACAAACATATGCAATTGAGTTCCGCTGGCACGCGCTGGGGCTCATGCACGTCGAATGGTGTGATCCGTCTAAACTGGCGCCTCGTGCATCTCGAACCCGACCTGATCGACTATGTGATCGCCCACGAACTCGCGCACCGCATAGAAATGAACCACAGTCCCGCTTTCTGGGCGACAGTCGAACGCATCTACCCGCGCTACGACGAAGCACGCAAGCGCTTGAAAGAAGTGGCGGTGGCGGGGTTACCACAACTCTAAACTATGCCTAAGCCTCGACATCGCCCTTGGATAGGACAACTCGCCATCACCACAGGTGCGGCTTACTTTCAGGGCGCCGCTGGCGACAATCAAGCACATCGTCATTGGGTCGATCAGTATGTATTTGCGCGCCAGCCCTTCTTACTCAACACTGAGCAAGCGTCGATCACCACGCACGCCGTATACATCCCTTCGCAGCAGCGTCATCAACTGATCGCAAGCGAGCCCCAATCCCTATTTCTTGACCCCACAAGCAAGCTCTCACGCCTTCTCAAGTTGCGCTTCCATCTGGATCAGGTAGGCGAACTTCCACCTAGCCTCACACAAAGTTTATTCGATGCATTCGATCCATTGTTGAATGCACAGCACGCTCACTTTGATACCCTGCTTAGAAATTTCGAACAGGCGTTCATGGCCGATCGGGTATCGATTAAACACCAGATTCAAGAACAATTTAAAACGCAAAACAGCCAACGCCTAGAGATAGTTCTGTCTCTGATTCACCAGCAGCAGATTCACGAGCTGAAGGCACTTGCACAAGCTGTTGACTTATCGCCCTCACGCTTTTCTCATTGGTTCTCCGAGCAGACTGGGATCGCACTAAGATCCTATAGTAAATGGACACGCTTGATTGTCGCGCTCGAACATCTCAGCGCAGCTGCCTCGATTGCGGAGGCCGCCTATGCCGCAGGTTTTAGTGACCAAGCACATTTACAAAAAAGTTTCATCGCTTGTTTTGGCATCGCACCAGGACAACTCAAATTATCCGGCAACAGGTCGAATGCAAAAGCAAGAGTTCAGTCAGATGTTTGAAACAGCTTGCGACCACTAGCGGTTTCGTACAATACCAAGCACGCCTCATCGAACATACTCTCTCCATTGCAAACCGTTTTTTCGGAGGAAGTATGACCATGGAACGCTATCTCACTGCCACCAAACTACTCGACATCGATCACCCTATCATCGTCACTCTCTGTCAAGAGCGGAAGTGGATGCAACTCGACGAACGCTCTCGCATTCTGGCCATTTACAATTTCGTACGGGATGAGATTTTGTTTGGCTACAATGCGGCGGACACGCTCTCCGCCTCACAAGTTGTCGTTGACGGCTACGGACAGTGCAATACCAAGACCACTCTACTGATGACACTCCTACGCGCCAGCAATATTCCTTGTCGATTTCACGGATTCACCATCGACAAATCGCTACAAAAAGGCGCCATCGATGGCCTATTTTACTGGCTAACACCGCGTAGCATCATCCACAGTTGGACCGAAGTGTGGTTCGAAAATCAGTGGTTGAATCTCGAAGGCTGCATCCTTGATCGCGCCTATTTAACTAGTGTTCAAGAGCGATTTACCAATGAAGGTGGCAATTTCTGCGGTTTTGGTATCGCCACACCACAACTTCAAGCACCACAAGTCGACTGGGATGGCAAACACACCTATATTCAGAAAGAAGGGATCAATCAAGACTTCGGTGTTTTCGATGATCCCGATGCATTTTATGGAAAACACGGAAGTAATTTACGCGGGCTCAAACGTCTCATGTTTGTGCATTGGATACGCCATCGACTGAACCATCGTGTCAAACTGATTCGTGCACGGCGTTGGGACTCAATCCTATAGAAATACTGACGCAATGAGATAAGCATTGTCTGTCTCGAATGATGGAGAAATGCTTGATGCAAGCACGTGCTATCTATTTCTTCTATCTAGTCGCACTGTCATTCAAACTCTCCCATTCTTGCGCAACACTTAGGACTCCGCGCATCACCATTCTTCTTGCTGACATCTAGAATCGGCGCACTTGCTACTTCCTTGCGCCTCCGTCTAATCCGCAATGAAAAGCCATTGCATTCATTATAGGGGGTCATAAGGCGTCCATCAGACGGCCACTTTTTGCGAGAGCGGACTTCGACCGCGACTAGTTCCAATTCAATAACTCTCAATTTTCACCACGCTTGACTTCTTGAATTTTTAGGTGCTACACTTGCAGCATGCTACAAACGTAGCAAGCAGTTTCAAGCTTGCCAATACTGCTTTTTAGACACTACTTACACCAACACCACGCGCTGCCGCATCCAAGGAATTATATGAACTTTCTACGCACCCTCTTTCTTGCCTTCGCACTGTATGTGCTTGGCACACAGACTGTTTCCGCGCAAGGAACAGAAAAAATGGTCACTGTCAGCAATGGCCAATTACATAGCATTGAAGCTGGTGAAGGCCCTTACACTGTGATTTTCGAATCTGGCTTTATGAGTGATCTTAGCGTTTGGCATAAGGTCGCGCCCGCGATCACCAAGCAGGCGAAAATCATCGTCTACTCCCGCGCTGGTGTCGGCAAATCGCCTGCGCGTTCGCAGCCCCTGAACTTGAGTCAACATACTGACGAATTGAAACAACTCATCGACGGCTTGCAAATCAAGACGCCTATCGTTTTAGTAGGACATTCCTACGGTGGTTGGGTGGTGCGTGAATTCGCTGCCAAATACCCTCAGCAAATTGCGGGTTTGGTGTTGGTCGACCCGGCCAATGAGAGCCTGGAATTGGAGCTCAGAAAGATCAATCCTGAAAAAGTGATGCAAGACCAAAAACGTTTAGAAAGCATGGCGCCACCTGCTGCAAAGGCCGACCTTGCCTTAGTGCAAAAAATTTTTGATGAAGCCAAATTACCGACCACATCTGCCATCCCAGATGTGCCGATGGCGATCCTTACTTCCACACAAGTGACAAGAAACAATCCCTTCTATCAAGAGACGGCGCCTGCACTTGCCGTAAAACGTGAACTACATTCCCGTCTGTTCACCCAATTTAGTAACGGTGCGCATATTGTGACCAACCAGAGTGGACATCACATCCAGCTCGACGAGCCACATTTAGTCATCGAGGCGATTAAAGTTGTGATCAGCAATATTGAGAAAGAAACCCAAAAGCGCGAACGTCAACTCGCTAAACAAAAAGCACGCCAAACCATGATGGCCGAAATTGAAAAAACGGATGCGCTGTTGAGCTCTAACAAAACAACCGAAGCACGCAATACCCTCTACGAGGCGCTCAAAGTTTCACAATTTTCCGAAGCAGAAATCAATCAGCTCGGTTTCGACATGCTAGAAAAAGCAAAAAAACCACTCATTGCAGAAATTGTCCTTGCGTATAATGTGATGCGTTTTCCGCAATCAGATAACACCTACGATAGCCACGGCGAAGCCTTACTGGCATTGAACAAGTTTGACGAGGCGAAGAAACAGTTCCAACACGCATTGAGCCTCGGCAAAGCTAATCCTCAACGCAGTCCGAAAGCATTGCAAGGATATGAGCAGAACTTGAAAAAAGCGGAACAAGGACTGCAGCAGAAATAGGGTTCAACACGGGAGTTCAATCCAACGAATTCCTACAGTGTAAATAGAGATTTTAGAAATGGAAAAAACAAAGATTGAAGACTTGCCATGGCGCGAGCGACAAATTGTGGAAGTGATTTATCGCCTAGGCGAAGCAACTGCGGCACAAATTCAGGCCGAACTCAGCGAAGAAATCAGCAATTCTGCGATTCGCGCCATGTTGGCACGACTGGAAGACAAAGGCGTGTTGACCCATCGTGAAGAAGCACAACGCTATATCTACCAAGCTGTTGAAGAAAAAGAAGTCGTTGCCGACTCGGCTTTAAAAAAATTGGTCGGCGTCTTTTTCGATAACTCACCAGCCAATGCAGCAACCGCATTGCTGGGCATGGCAGACAAACTCAGTGCCAAAGACATCGATCAGTTACAGTCTTTGA